>CAMBJN010000050.1 GCA_945867755.1 Polynucleobacter meluiroseus | reverse complement strand
ACTGCCTTCTCTAGTTTAGAAGTTTCAAACATGGCCAATTGTCTCTCTGCATTAGTTAGAACATCATTCTTATTCTCGGCAAGAGAATCAAGGTTGTTTAGTAGGTCCACGAATAAAAATTCTTTATCTATCTTTTTGGGATAACTTAGCTTCATTCGAAACTCAAAACTTCTATTTCCAAGCTTGAATAAGCCGTGGCGCTTGTGGTTGTAGACCACAGTTTTGTTATACAACTGTGTCGTTCCAACACCAAGTGAGTTGTAGCTATTAGGTGACAACATCAAAAAGTCTCTATCTTTTAAAAAGGCTTCTATTAAGTCCTCATCTTTGGGTGGCAATTTACCGAAGGTTGAGGATTTTGGTGAGTAATACAAACCTTGTGCAAGTTTTTCCAAAACTCCAGCATCAACCAATTGCTTTAAATGTCGATCAACCGCATTTGTTTCACCCAACAAATCTTCTCTTCTGTAAACGCACCCCTTCTTTAGTTGCGAACACAACTTTCCCAAGGCCCCCTCTCGAACCTTGTTTTGTGAGCTTGAAGATGTTTTTGTCAGTCTTTTTTGCATGGAATTTTATTAAAGTTTCATGCATAATAACACAAGAAAGTAATGATGGAAAGAGTGGTTTTGTGATGACTGGGGGTGGATCTGAAGCATGTACGCGGCATATTGTGTAAACAATGTGACCGGGTCATACCGATAGAAATTGGTCGGGGCGAGAGGATTTGAACCTCCGACCACTTGCACCCCATGCAAGTACGCTACCAGGCTGCGCTACGCCCCGACATAAAAGAAAATTGTATCAACTACTTAGATAGGATTTTTAGGACGGCTTGTAGCTCATCCCTGATTGAATCTTGATGTTTGCCATTGCTCTGGTGGTGTCCCAGTACAGAGTTTTCTTGGCTTGATTCATTGAGGCGCAATTTGGCGCCGTTGATGGTGAAACCTTCTTCATACAGAAGTTCTCTGATTCTGCGAATCAGCACAACTTCATGGTGTTGGTAATAACGACGATTACCGCGACGCTTTTGTGGGTTGAGTTGGTTGAACTCTTGCTCCCAATATCTTAAGACGTGAGGCTTAACATCACACAACTCCCCTACTTCACCAATGGTGAAGTAGCGTTTCGCTGGAATTGGAGGGAGGGATCCCCCGGCAATCATGCCGTGCATGTTCTTTTCCATATCTGAAACTCTTTAGACCTTAGGATCGACCTTGTCTTTGAGCTTTTGGCTGGCGTGGAATGTGACCACGCGTCTGGCAGAGATGGGTACCAACTCACCAGTTTTAGGATTACGACCAGGACGAGCTGATTTTTCTCTTAATTGGAAGTTACCAAATCCAGAGATCTTAACGTCCACACCTGATTGCAATGATTGGCCGACTGTTTCAAAGAAAGAGTCGATCAAGTCTTTGGCTTCACGCTTGTTTAAACCAACTTGGTCAAACAAGGCGTCTGATAATTCTGCTTTTGTAATTGTTCCGGCATCACTCATGGCTGCACCCCACTTTTAGTTTGTTCTGTTGTTTGTTTTTTAGTTACTACTACTGTTTATTCTGTTCTTTGCGTTGTTACTTATCTATTGCTTGTTCTTTGCTTATTCTGTTCTTTGTTGCGTCGTTGGTCAACGGGATCAACGAATTCTTGCTTTGCATTTTACGCTCATGGCGTCTAACAGGGCTGAAATCACCGGTTCGATCTGAGCATCTTGTAATGTACCTGATTCGTCTGACAAAGTGATCCTAAATGCCAAACTCTTTTCGTTTTCAGCCATTCCACCCATTCTGCCAGTGGTTGGCTTGAATTCGTCAAATAATTCGATTTTTTTGATCAGTAATTGCTTGGATGCTTTCATGGCATCTTGCAATTGGGTCACAGTGACCGATTGATCTACCACCACTGCCAAGTCCCTGGTCACAGCTGGGAACTTGCTGATGGTGTTAATCACCGGCAAGCCGATGTCTTGGATGGCTGCCCAGTCAATTTCAAATAAGGCCACTGAGCCTGGGATGTCATAGGCTTGTTGCCAACGTGGGTGAAGCTCACCAATCACGCCCAAGTTGATGTCTTTGCCACGCTTTTTGATCGAAATTTGTGCACTGCGGCCAGGATGCAAAGCTGGGTGTTCTGTTTTTTCTGCTTTGAACTCTAAAGGCGCTAAAAGTGCTTCTAGATCACCTTTGACATCAAAGAAGTCAACTGAACGAGTGGCGGCGCCCCATTGTTCTGGCAATGCTGGGCCATAGGCCAAACCTGCTACACGAACTGGTTGGTCGTAACCAGCAATGCTGAGCTCACCTACTTGAGCTTCTGGATTGCGTTGGAATACACGACCTACTTCAAAGAGACGAACGCGCGTTGCTTTGCGGTTGATGTTTTGTTTTAAGTTTTGTACCAAGCCACCGATCAAGTTACTTCTCATGACCGAATATTGACTAGCAATAGGGTTGAGTACTTTGATAGGGTTGGTGTTACCCGCTAACTTTTCTTCAGTGTCTGCGTCAATGAAACCAAAGTTCATGACTTCTTGGTAGGCTCTGCCTGCCAAGGCGTGACGCAATTGATGGATACCGCGCTTAGGCTCTTGAGTGCCTTGCATGCGCTGCTCTGCCACTGGTGGGTTGGCTGGAATGTTTTCAAAGCCATAGAGTCTGGCAATTTCTTCAATCAGGTCTTCTTCGATTTCAATATCGAAGCGATGGCTTGGCGCTTTGACCACAAATGCTTCATTGCCTTCGCGTTGGTATTGCAAACCAATGCGATCAAATAATCCTGCAATCACATCAGCGGTTAATGGCACACCAATCACTTTTTGTGCACGTGCAACTCTTAAGCGCACGTCTGAGCGTTTAGGCAAGTCAACGATTTGGTCATCAACAGGACCTAACTGACCACCACAAATCTGAGTGATCAATGCAGAAACATATTCCAAGGCATTGACGGTGCCAGCAGGATCCACACCACGCTCAAAACGATGCGCAGCATCGGTTGAGAAGTTGAATCTTCTGCTGCGACCCTGGATGGCTGATGGCCACCAGAAAGCAGATTCGAGATAAATGTCTTGTGTGTCTAAAGTGACAGAGCTTGGGTTACCACCCATGATGCCTGCCATGCTTTCTACACCATTGGCATCAGCGATCACGCCAACACCTTGACCATTCAATGGCGCCACAGAGACTGTTTGGCCATTCAATAGTTCTAATTGTTCACCATCGCGACCCCAACGAACCGTGAGATCACCTTTGATTTTGTTCAAATCAAAAACGTGCGTTGGTTGGCCAATCGCCAACATCGCATAGTTTGAAATATCTACCAAAGCAGAAATGCTTCTTTGGCCAGCGCCCTCTAAACAACGCACCATCCAGTCCGGTGTTTTGGTTTTAGCGCTCACGCCTTTGATCACGCGACCAGCGAAGCGACCGCACAGGTCTTTGTTTTCTACAGTGACTTTGAGCTTGTCTTGAATGCTGCTCTTTTGCGCTTCAATCTTTGGTGCACATAGTTTTGCACCAGTGATGGCAGATAATTCACGCGCCACGCCGAGAATTGATAAGCAATCAGCTTTATTTGGTGTGAGCTTGATGATGAAAATCGTGTCATCCAGTTTTAAGTGTTCACGAATGTCTTGTCCGACTGGTGCATCGGTAGCCAACTCCATGATGCCTTCAGCGTCTTGGCCAATGCCTAGTTCGCGACCTGAGCACAACATGCCTTGCGATTCCACGCCGCGCAATTTACCCAGCTTGATCGCAAATGGTTTGCCACCTTCTTCAGAAGGTGGTAATTGCGCACCCACCAAAGCACAAGGAATCTTGATACCAACGCGAGCGTTCGGTGCACCGCAAACAATTTGTAATGTTTCGCCACCGGCGTTGACTTTACAAACGCGCAAGCGGTCTGCATCTGGGTGCTGGGCAGCTTCTAGAATTTCTGCAACGACCACTTGTGTGAATGGCGGAGCTAAAGGACGAGTTTCTTCAACTTCAAGACCTGCCATGGTCAAAGCATGTGACAACTGCTCCGTTGTCATGTCAGGGTTGACGTATTGTCTGAGCCAGGATTCTGAAAATTGCATGATGGTTGCTCAGTCTGAATTAAGCCGGGAATTGAGATAAGAAACGAATGTCGTTTTCAAAGAACAAACGCAAATCGTCAATGCCATAGCGCAACATGGTCAAGCGCTCTAAACCTGAGCCAAAAGCAAATCCAATGTAACGCTCTGGGTCGAGACCCATGTTGCGCAATACGGTTGGATGAACTTGACCTGCCCCTGAAATTTCTAACCAACGACCCGCTAGTTTTCCAGATCCAAAGGCCATGTCAATTTCTGCTGATGGCTCTGTGAATGGGAAATATGATGGGCGAAAACGTACATCAATGGCGTCCGTTTCAAAGAATGTTTTTAAGAAGTCGGTGTATACACCTTTGAGATCAGCAAACGATACGTTTTCTGCAATCCACAAGCCTTCTACTTGATTGAACATCGGTGAGTGCGTTGCATCACTGTCCACACGGTAGGTGCGACCTGGTGCAATCACCTTGATTGGTGGCATCACTCCATCTTTGGCATCTTTGGCATATTTAGCCACATGAGCGCTGGCATAACGAACTTGCATCGGGCTGGTGTGCGTGCGTAAGAGCAATGGTTTGTTTTGCTCATCAACACCTTCTACATAGAAGGTGTCTTGCATGGATCTGGCTGGATGGTTTTCAGGGCTGTTAAGTGCCGTGAAGTTGAACCAGTCGTTTTCGATTTCTGGGCCATCAGCTACATCGAAACCAACTGATCGGAATATTTGTTCAACACGTTCCCAAGTGCGCATCACTGGATGCAAGCTGCCACTGTCTTGACCACGACCTGGCATGGTGACATCAATGGCTTCAGCACTTAAACGAGTTTGTAAAACGGCATCAGCCAATGCTTGGCGACGCGCGTTGAGCGCTGCTTCTACGGCTGACTTAACTTGGTTGATTTCTGCGCCGGCAGCTTTGCGTGCCTCAGGATCCAACGCACCTAGCGACTTAAGACGCTCTGTGAGAATTCCGGATTTACCGAGGTAGCGTGCCTTGGCGTCTTCGAGGGCCGCCGAATCGGCGGCACCATCGAAGTCCCGCTTGGCATCCTCGACAACTTGGTCGAGTGAAACCATGTGCGGGCCCTACTTACGCAGCTACTACTGTTTTGATACGAGCGACTAAGGCAGCAAATGCTGGCTTGTCGTTGATCGCCATGTCAGATAGAACCTTGCGGTCTAACTCAACACCTGATCGCTTCATACCATTCATGAATACGCTGTATGTCACATCGTATTGGCGAACAGCAGCATTGATACGTGCAATCCACAAAGCACGGAATACGCGCTTCTTATTGCGACGGTCACGGTAAGCGTACTGACCAGCACGCATAACCGCTTGCTTAGCAATGCGGAATACATTTTTACGACGGCCACGGTAACCTTTGGCAGCATCGATAACTTTTTTATGACGGGCTCTAGCTGTAACCCCGCGTTTGACTCTTGGCATGTGATTCTCCTATCTGTCTGAGGTTAAGCGTAAGGCATCATAGAACGCACTGATTTCATATCTGAATCATGTACGGCCGTTGAACCACGAAGGTGACGTTTGTTCTTAGTCGTCTTCTTGGTCAAAATATGGCGCTTGAACGCTTGACCACGTTTGATAGAACCGCTTGCGCGAACTCTAAAACGCTTAGCTGCACCGCTTTTCGTTTTCATCTTGGGCATAACTGCTCCCTTTTCACTAATTTGTACGACTTAGGTGGTAATCGACGATTACGCTTCTTTTACCCAGACATACTTCTAAATAGGACTTTCATCCTTCTCCGGTCTGACTTACGTCGCCGGGTTACTGCATCACCTTTTCAGGTAATTCTTTCACCCTTAGGGTGATTATTCGTTTCACTCGTGAGAGTGTTTATTTCTTCTTGATGGGGGAGAGAACCATCACCATCTGGCGCCCCTCCATCTTTGGAAACTGCTCAACAGCGCCATACGGCTCTAGATCAGCTTTCAATCTTTCCAACATGCGCACACCAATTTCTTGGTGGGCTAATTCACGACCTCGGAAACGCAAAGTGATTTTTGTTTTATCACCTTCTTCTAAGAATCTCGTCAAATTGCGCAACTTAACGTTGTAATCACCGTCATCAGTACCAGGGCGGAATTTAACTTCCTTCACCTGAATAATCTTTTGCTTTAACTTTGCTTCGTGAGCTTTCTTAGCTTCTTGGTATTTGAACTTGCCGTAATCCATCACACGGGCAACCGGAGGTTCTGCCGTTGGGGCAATCTCCACCAAATCTAATTCGCTCTCTTCCGCCAGTTTTAAAGCATCAGCTAATTGCACCACTCCAAGTGGTTCACTGTCATTGCCAATTAATCGTAGTTCGGGGGCAGTAATTTCCCGGTTAATACGATGAGTTTTCTCAGTAGCTATCTCGTGTTTCCTTCAAAATTTTTTAACAAGACCTTGCTCACCTCAGACTGGCTGGGGTCCGACCTTCTGGAATACATCCTGTTGGAGTCGGGCGATGAAGTCTTCGATTGGCATTACACCTAAATCAACTCCACCTCTGGCGCGCACGGCCACCGCATTTGCTTCTGCTTCCTTGTCACCGACAACGATGAGATAAGGAACCTTCTGCATTGCGTGCTCACGGATTTTAAACGTAATTTTCTCGTTCCGCAAATCAACTTCAGCTCTAAATCCTTGTTTTTTGAGGGTTTGCTGAACTTTTTGTGCATATTCGGCTGAATTTCCTGAAATATTCATCACTATGCACTGAGTTGGTGCAAGCCAGCTTGGCATCGCGCCTGCATGGTTTTCAATCAGAATACCGATAAATCGCTCCAAAGAACCCACAATCGCACGGTGCAACATCACCGGTACTTGACGATCATTGTCAGCAGAAACGTATTCAGCGCCTAAACGAAGAGGCATTGAAAAGTCGACTTGCATGGTGCCACACTGCCAAGAACGACCGATCGAATCTTTGAGGTGGTATTCAATTTTTGGACCGTAGAAAGCACCTTCACCTGGCAACTCTTCCCACTCTTGACCAGAAGATTTCAAAGCATTGCGCAAAGCTGCTTCTGCTTTATCCCAAATCGCATCATCACCCACTCGCTTGGCAGGACGCAAAGCTAACTTAACGGCCACTTCTGTGAAACCAAAGTCTTGGTAAACAGCGCGTACTGATTTGTCAAAATCAGCCACCTCAGATTGGATTTGATCTTCTGTACAGAAGATGTGGCCATCGTCTTGTGTGAAGCCACGCACACGCATCAAGCCGTGCAAAGCACCAGATGATTCATTGCGGTGACACTGACCAAACTCACCGTAACGCAAAGGCAGTTCACGGTAGCTGTGTAAACCAGCGTTGTAAATTTGTACGTGGCCTGGGCAATTCATCGGCTTCAAAGCATAGGCACGATTTTCAGATTCAGTCGTGAACATATTGTCTTTGTAGTTTTCCCAGTGGCCTGATTTTTCCCACAGCCCACGATCCAAGATTTGTGGTGCTTTAACTTCTTGGTAATCATTTTCTTGGTAAACGCGGCGCATGTATTGCTCAACTTGTTGCCAAATCGTCCAACCTTTTGGATGCCAGAAGATCAAACCTGGGGCTTCTTCTTGAAAATGGAATAGATCAAGTTGCTTGCCTAGTTTGCGGTGATCGCGTTTCTCTGCTTCTTCCAACATGTGGAAGTAAGCATCTTGATCTTCTTTCTTGGCCCATGCTGTGGCGTAGATACGCTGCAGCATTTCATTCTTACTGTCGCCGCGCCAATAGGCACCTGCCACTTTGATCAATTTGAATACTTTTAATTTGCCAGTCGATGGCACGTGAGGACCGCGGCACAAGTCAGTGAAACCACCCTCTGAATACAAAGAAACATCTTCAGATTGCGGAATCGCTTCAATCAATTCTGCTTTGTAGTGTTCACCCAAACCTTTGAAATATTTGACGGCTTCATCACGACTGACCACACGACGCTCAATCTTTTCGTCTTTTTTGGCTAGCTCAGCCATGCGCTTTTCAATCGCTACCAAGTCTTCCGGTGTGAATGGGCGACTGTAGGCAAAGTCATAATAAAAACCAGAGTCAATCACAGGACCAATGGTCACTTGGGCTTCTGGGTAAAGCTCTTTGACCGCATAAGCCATCAAGTGGGCACTGGAGTGACGAATGACTTCCAAACCTTCAGGATCTTTGTCAGTCACGATCGCGATGTTGCTGTCAGAGTTGATCAAATGACTGGTATCAACCAATTTGCCATTGACCTTACCGGCCAAAGCAGCTTTAGCCAAACCAGCGCCAATGCTTTGTGCCACTTCGAAAACGGTCAATGGCGCGGGATACTCGCGCTTTGATCCATCGGGTAGTGTGACAACAACCATATCAACTCCAAAAATTAAGCGCGGTGCACTGGGGTCTTTTTGGAACCTAGGACATTCCGCGCCTACATCGTTACATCTAATTCGTTGGTAGGCTCGACTGAATTCGAATCAGCGACCTCTTCCATGTCAAGGAAGCGCTCTAACCAACTGAGCTACGAGCCTATTAAGAGCGACAGTTTATCACTTGTGGCTACTTCCTTCTCGCCTCTGTGACGCCTTTGACCTCTAAAAGGGCGCTCACAGCGGTTTGTAAACCATTGGTCGACGGCACTTCAATCGTGAATTGCATGCTGGCAGTGCCTTTGCGAGACTGAGTTTTGACACCTGTAACATTGATTTTTAA
>CAMBJN010000049.1 GCA_945867755.1 Polynucleobacter meluiroseus | reverse complement strand
GCGTTTACGCACGAACCTGAGCAGACAGGGGCCTAAAAAAGAAGAAATGCCATGCCGATACTTGGCGAAAAACCAGTAGCTGGGCTTCAGTATGGGCATCATCCAAACTCTCGTAAAAATCCAAGCCAAGGTTTCTAAATTAGCTCTGCGATACGCCTCTCCAAAAACAGCAACGCCATTAATGGGAGCCTCCCCCTCTACTTGGCCATACATTTTTGCCAAGGCCTCTTTGCAAGATACCCCTACTTCTTGAGGATCATAGTTGGCAGAGTTGATATCTACAAAATTCAATAATCCAGCTTGATTGCGCGACTTCAGAAAAGTGATCTCCGCTAAACACAAAGGGCAAACTCCATCATAAAAAAGTGTGAATGGTTTGAGTGAATTGGCGGAGGAGTTCATATATATTTCAGTTTAATCTTTATTAAAGGCGTGCGTTTTTAGGGGTTTTGGTGGGCAATCACGCAGGCAATAGAAAACCAATACACTGATGTCATTGTTAATACATTGATTGAATTTCATGACACTCAAACAAGCCCATAATCATGCAGCCCAAGAAGTAACCCTCAATGTTTTTGGTGAACCCATCGTTCCTTGTTCATTTGATCCATTAACGGGATTTTTTAGAGATGGCTGCTGCAAAACAGATACTCAAGATAAAGGCAGTCATTTGGTATGTGCCGTTGTTACAAATGAGTTTTTACAATTCAGCCTTCAAAGAGGCAATGATCTGATCACGCCTCAACCAGAATGGGCATTTCCAGGATTAGTGGCTGGCGATCAATGGTGCTTGTGTTTGAATCGCTGGAGAGAAGCTCTTGAGGCCAATTGTGCACCTCTCATAAAACTAGAAAGCACCCACATCAATGCACTTGAATTCGTTGACCTTGAAACTCTCAAGCAATATGCAGCCAAAGATGCACTGATTTAATTGAACTTTAAATAAAATCCCAAAAAAAACAAACTTGCTACATCAAATATTCATTTTGATTAGATTCAATAAGTATGGCTTAATAGAGTAATAAATATATTAATTAAGTTACTAAGGGAGTTTTAATGAAAGTTCTTGTATCGATAGACGGCTCAAAGCACAGCATCAAAGCAATTGATTATTTGATTGAAAATGCATCAATGTTTCAAGGTAAGGGATCTGGCTTGATCGTTTTACATGTTGAACCGAATGTTATTCCACCTGAAGTGACGCAATATATTTCTAAAAAATCAATCGCTGAGTGGTACGCCGATCAGAGCAAAGCTGCCATCAAAGCAGCGACTGCCAAATTGGACAAGGCGAAAGTACCTTACAAGCTAATTCAGAAAATTGGTCATGTTGCGGACACCATCCTAGATGAAGCCAAAACAGGTAAAGCAGAAATGATTGTGATGGGTTCCCATGGTCGCAGTTCTTTGATGAGCCTTGTGATGGGCTCAGTGACATCTCAAGTATTAGCCCAATCTAAACAACCTGTTTTGATCATTAAATAAATTTAATCAAAGCAGCTAAGTTAGATAAACTAACCAAACAAAAAAGCCACTTAGTTTTTAACTGAGTGGCTTTTTTATTAATGCGCAGACTATTTAGATAGTGTTTCGCTAACTTATTTCTTATTTCTTTTTACCTAAACGACCTTCAGTGCCATTCAATAAATTTTTAATATTTGACCTATGGCGCCAAATCAATAAAACGCTCATCAGAAAAATAGCCAGAGCCATTGGCTGAATGCCAAACAAGAACACAAAATAAACCGGGGCAAACAATGCAGCAATCAAAGCTGCCAAAGATGAGTATCTTAAGAAAACTGCCACGATCAACCAGGTTGACAAAGTTGTCAGTCCCAACACCCAATTGATGGCCAACAAAATACCCAAGGCAGTAGCGACGCCCTTACCGCCCTTGAAGCCATGAAAAACTGGGAATACATGGCCTAAAAATGCTGCCACAGTGACTGCTGGCAAAATCCATGAATCAATATCAACACCCACCAAAGCTCTGGCAAGCACCACTGCCACATACCCTTTAGCAGCATCGCCCAAAAGAGTTAAAACAGCAGCAACCTTGCTACCTGTTCTCAATACATTGGTAGCTCCTGGATTACCAGACCCATAATTATGGGGATCAGGTAAACCCATGAGCTTACTGACAACTACCGCAAATGAAATGGAACCAATCAAATATGCCATTAACACTACTAAACCACTGAACATAAATTGGTTCATATACTTGCCCTTGGATGATGCTGTTGATGAATACTCTTTAAACGTTCACGCGCCACGTGAGTGTATATCTGAGTCGTTGAAATATCTGCATGGCCCAATAATAATTGCACCACACGTAAATCGGCGCCATGATTCAATAAATGAGTGGCAAAGGCATGACGAAGGGTGTGTGGTGACAAAGGTACATTGATATTGGCAATCGTGGCATATCTCTTGATGATGTGCCAAAAAGCTTGGCGCGTCATGCCATCGCCCGTATGACGGGCTAAAAATAAATACTGGCTGGAACTATTTTGCTTTGATGCACTGAGAAGCTGGGGTCTGGACTCATCAAGGTAGCGCTTTAACCAGCTTGCGGCTTCCATGCCAAAAGGCACCAATCTCTCTTTACCGCCTTTGCCGCTCACCACCCTGACGACCCCTTCATTCAAACCAACCTCAATGGTTTTTAATGCAACTATTTCTGAGACGCGCAAACCACTGGCATACATCAGTTCGAGCATGGCCCTGTCGCGGATCCCCAATGATGTATCTAAATCAGGTGCGGCGAGCAAAGACTCAACCTGCGACTCACTGAGTGTTTTCGGAAAACGGGGCGCTTGTTTTGCAGCTCTTAAATTTAAACATGGATCAGCTTTGACTAAATTTTTACGTATGCCTAAACGATAAAAACGCCTCAAGACAGTCAAACGACGATTCGCTGAAGTAGCTTTATCTGATCGCCTGTGAGCAATGTAGGCCATCACATCAGCAGCATTGGCATCGTAAATAAACGTTTGACGATCAATGTCCAACCATTTAGAAAAAATATTCAAATCTTGTCGGTAAGCACTCAGTGTATTTTTAGATAACCCATCTTCCAACCAGCAAGCATCACAGAAAATATCAACAGCCTCCATGCTTCTGATCAAGACTTTACTCATAGGGGCATCACTCTGAAATTGCCGTTCAATATCAGTTTTTCTGCCAGAAATTTTTTTTTTGACTACCATTGAGCTTTTATTCTAAAAGAGACCTTGTGAATACTCCATTTTTACTGCTCCCAGACTTCATGCTCATTTTGCTGGGTTTCTTGTTGGTGCGCTATACAGTTTTAGACAAAACAGTCTGGGAGAGTGTTGAAAAGCTCGTTTTTTACATCCTTTTCCCGGCCCTATTATTTCATTCGATCAATCAAACGCACTTTGACTGGGGCGGTACGAGCAATATGTTACTTGTGGCTGCCGTGGCTTTCTTTAGCGCCATGGCTCTTAGTTTTGCTGCCAAATGGATCTTTAAACCATCCTCTATGAGTTGGTCGTCAGGCTTTCAAACGGCGTTTCGTTTTAATTCTTACATTGCCTTTGCTGCTGCTGGTCGCTTAGCCGGTGAAGAGGGTGTGGCATTGATGGCAATCACCACAGGATGTTTCGTGCCTGTAGCGAATGGTTTTGCCGTGTGGGCATTGGCAAAAAACTCTGAATCTCACATTTTCAAAGAGCTCTTAAAAAATCCTTTGATCATTGCAACTACCTTAGGCCTCATCAGCAACGTTTTAGGCTTAAAACTACCGGAACCAATTGCGCTTGGCATGTCTCGTTTAGGTGCTGCATCCATTGGCCTAGGACTTCTCACTGTTGGGTCTGGCTTGATGTGGATACAAAGTAAAAAAGATGGCGCACTGATTGCTTATTGGAGTGCGATCAAATTATTGGCCATGCCAGCTGTGGCACTGATTTTAGGTCGCTACATGGGCTTATCTCAAGCGCAACTCAACAGCGTTGTTCTTTTTGCCGCTATGCCAACCGCAACAACGGCTTACGTTTTAGCCAATCGCATGGGTGGTGATGGAGCTTTGGTGGCAGTCTGCATTTCTATCATGACCATTGCCGCCGCAGTCACATTACCGCTGTGGCTGCTGTTGCTTTAATCAATACACACTTCAGTAATTAAGTGACTTGCTCACTGATAAATGATCGGCTCAATTGTTAAAGAAACTCCAAAAGTTTCTTTAACTTTTTGCTTGATGGTATCGGCCAGCTTAAGTAACTCGGGTCCTGTACCTCCGCCATGATTGACCAAGACCAGAGCCTGTTTCTCATAAACACCTACGCGCCCCTGACGCTGACCTTTGAAACCGCACTGATCAATCAGCCAGCCAGCAGCGAGCTTCCAATCACCCTCATGATTACTTGCATCAGCTGGATAGCTCACTAACAATGGGAATTGCTTCTTTAACTCAAGCTGCTTCTGATGACTTACAACGGGGTTATGGAAAAAGCTACCGGCGTTACCGATCAATTCAGGGTCTGGTAATTTTGCTTGGCGGATCTCGCACACTTTTTCAAAGATATCTTTGGCTATCACTTGCTCCTGATCTTGGAAGGTCCTGTTCAATTCTGCATAAGAGAGATTGGCTTGCCAGACTTTGGGGAGCTCAAAACAAACTGAAACAACAACATAGCGTCCCGGCTGTTGTTTAAAAATACTGTTTCTGTATGAAAACTCACATTGCTCTTTAGACAACTTCATGAACTTATTGCTCAAGGTATCAAAGGCGCAAAGACTATCAAAAACTTGCGCCAATTCCGAACCATAAGCGCCAATATTTTGAATGGGTGCAGCGCCCACGGTTCCAGGAATCAGCGCTAAATTCTCAAGCCCATCATAGTTATTTTCCACAGACCAAGCCACCAATTCATGCCACGACTCTCCAGCCATTGCTTCAATATAAAAATGCGTGGGGGTTTCCCTTAAAAGTTGGCGCCCCTTTATTTCCATCAAACCGGTATAACCGACCAGGTCTTTGGCCAGGACCAAATTACTACCCCCGCCAAAGATTTGCCAAGGAACATTGTCTTTTTGAGCCTTTTGAATCAATTCAGGCACATCCACAACTTCGGTCAAATGGACCAAATATTGGGCAGACACATCAAAACCAAAGGTATTGTGTTCGCGTAATGTGGCATTTAATTCAATCTTCATGCCACAATCTTAACTGTGATTAACTTTTCAATTGATTTTTAGGTGACCCATGCCCTCATTTGACGTTGTATGTGAACCAGACATGATTGAAGTAAAAAATGCTCTGGAACAAGCCAATAAAGAAATTTCTACGCGTTTCGATTTCAAAGGCTCTGATGCCAGAATCGAGCATAAAGGTGAAGAACTCACTCTTTATGGTGACGATGACTTTAAGTTACGACAAGTGCGTGACGTGCTATTAGCCAAACTAGCCAAGCGCAATGTGGATGTGCGCTTTCTAAAAGATGGCAAGTTAGAGAAGATTTCAGGCGACAAGCTCAAGCAAATTGTTGAGATCCAAAAAGGTATCAACACTGAGCTTGCTAAGAAGATTGTGCGCATCATCAAAGACAGCAAGATCAAAGTTCAAGCCAGCATTCAAGGTGATGCGGTGCGTGTTACTGGCACCAAGAGAGATGATCTTCAAACAACCATGGCAATGCTTCGCAAAGACGTTGAAGAAGCACCATTGAACTTTAATAACTTCAGGGACTAAGCATTGATGTCCTTTTAGTTGCCGCAGTTAGTTTTTTAGAGCCATATAAAAAAACCTCTTGGTCTTCAACCAAGAGGTTTTTGTTTAATGTTATTTGGTGCTTAAAGCTTCAAATTTAAGACTTAAGCAAAATTCTTTGCTACGAAGTCCCAGTTAACCAAGTTCCAGAATGCCTCAACATATTTTGGACGGGCATTGCGGTAGTCAACATAGTAAGCGTGCTCCCAAACATCACATGTCAACAAAGGCTTAACATCTGTTGTCAAAGGTGTTGCAGCATTGCTGGTTGAAACCAAATCAAGAGTGCCATCTGACTTCTTCACCAACCAAGCCCAACCTGAACCAAATGTACCAACCGCACACTTTGTGAATTCTTCTTTGAATTTATCAAAAGATCCAAACTTGGCATTGATCGCTTCAGCCAAGGCGCCTGTAGGTGCACCGCCGCCGTTTGGCTTCAAACCCATCCAGTAAAAAGTGTGGTTCCACACTTGAGCAGAATTATTGAACACACCACCTGAAGATTTTTTAACGATGTCTTCTAAGCTCATTGATTCAAATTCTGTGCCCTTGATTAAATTATTCAAGTTCGTGGCATAGGTTTGATGATGCTTACCGTAATGGAATTCCAATGTTTCTTTAGAAATATGTGGTGCCAATGCATCTAGTGCATAAGGTAACTGCGGCAATGTGTGTTCCATAAAATCTCCTATTGATCTTTGAGTGGTGTGACTAAACTAAAACGCTATTCTATTCTTTTGAAATTGTTTTTGCCGAAAGGCTCACTTTTGATATTTCAACCTGAGCACTGCCCAAAGCCAAGTGAATATCTACTTCATCGCCTTGCTTGAGGGCCTTTGGATCCCTCAAGGCTTGACCTTGCTTATTCAAAAGAACCGCATAGCCTCTGTCTAAGGTTCTTTGTGGGCTTAAGAGCTCCAAATGACTGAACCAATGGCGGTGTTTTTCTGAATAAGTATTGATCCTGACTTGCCAGGATTGATCCAAACGCATGGTCAATTGTTCAATCTTTTCTTTCATGCGATCAGCGTTTGGCAATGCATGAGAAAGCCTTAGTGACAATTGATCTAAACGCTGAGACTCTTTATCAATTCTTTGAATGACCCGTGTAGACATTTTCTGACTTAGCGTTGCTAAGTCTTGAAGTAAAGCTTGTCGGTCAGGAGTCACTAACTCAGCAGCACCTGTTGGTGTTGGGGCACGTAAATCAGCCACAAAATCTGCAATGGTGAAATCAGTTTCGTGTCCAACTCCAGAAACCAAGGGCACCGGGGATTGAGCAATCACCCGAGCCAAACCCTCATCATTGAATGCCCATAAATCTTCAATGCTGCCACCACCTCTCACCAAGAGGATGACGTCTATCTCATCAGCTTTATGAGCTGCATAAGCGGCCTCTAGAGCTTTGATCAGAGCTGGGGGTGCATCTACCCCTTGAACCAAGCTTGTAAAGATTGTGACGGGTATGTGAGGCGCTCTTCTGGCCAAGGTACTTAGAACATCCTTCAATGCGGCAGCTTGCGATGATGTGATGACTGCAATGCGTCTTGGGTGTTTTGGGAGGGGTCGCTTGGCATCTTCATCAAAAAGACCCTCCTTACCTAACTTCTCTTTGAGCTTTAAAAAGGCTTCGTACAAACCACCTTGACCGGCTCTGCGCATCATGCCGACGTTTAACTGAAGATCTCCGCGCGGAACATACATTGAAATGTTAGCGGCCACTTCAACTAAATCACCTTCTTTGGGTAAAAAACCTACTTGACCATTTCTACCGCGAAACATGACACAGCGAATTTGACCCTCAGCATCCTTCAAAGAGAAGTACCAATGCCCGCTTTCATAGGCCTTGAAGTTAGAAACCTCTCCTCGAACCCATACGCTACCAATGCCCTGTTCTAAAACACTGGCAATAGCGCGGTTTAGATCACCAACCCCAATAATTTCTTTTGATATTTCGGTCATTTGTCCAAGTCAAATAAGTAACTACATGGCTTTGCGGTTAAAAACTATCCACAGGCCCAATTAAAAAATGAGGCGCCCTCCCCAAACTCTGATCAAAACCAATTGAATTCATGCAAGCTATTGATTTTAATAATATTATTTATTTTATAATTTTTGAAAATTGACACCTATAACAAAGAATCAAGGGCTTACAGCGCATCTTAAAGAAAGTTTTTCACATAGTTATCCACAAGCTTGATGCTTTTTCCCGCAGACCTTTGAGCCCCATACAACTCCATCGTTTAAAGTATAGGGTATGTACACAATTCTTATTGCCGCTGGCTGGCCAGTTTGGCCTTTATTGATCACATCCATTCTTGCTTTAGCGATTCTTTTAGAAAGAATTTGGTTTTTACAGGCCAAGCGGATCACCCCACCTCAATTGTTAGAGGGTGCCATCCAATTGGCCAGTTCCGGCGCTCTCAAACAGCCCAAAACCGCTCAGGACGCAACAAAAGCATTATCAGATGCTGCGCCCCTTGGACAGATTTTGGCAGCAGCCTTGTTAGAAAAAGCTCAAGGTGGTTCAGAAGAAAAAATCATTGCAGCGATGCAAGATGCTGCTGATTCAGTCATTATTTTATTGGAACGCTATTTGGGTACTTTGGCAACGATTGCAACGATTGCACCTCTTTTAGGTTTATTTGGAACGGTTGTTGGCATGATTGAAATTTTTGGCAGCCATCCAGGTGTTGGTGCTAATCCTCAACAATTGGCTAACGGCATTTCAATTGCTTTGTACAACACTGCTTTTGGCTTATTGATTGCTATTCCTGCTTATGCAGGTTGGAGAAGTCTCAAAGCAATGGCTGAGAAACGCCAACGTGAGTGTGATTTGGCTGCAAAAAAATTACTTGCTCACTTAAATAGTATTTGATTGAGCCGCCATGCTTTTTCGTCAAAATAATCGCAGCCTTTTCTCCTCAGGAAACTCAAGCGCCCCTAACAGTCAACAACAAGCACCCGAAATCAACTTAATTGCTTTCATCGATGTTCTATTGGTGATTTTGATCTTCTTGATGATTTCTACAACCTTCACACGCTATCAAGAATTATCA
>CAMBJN010000048.1 GCA_945867755.1 Polynucleobacter meluiroseus | reverse complement strand
CATCCATGCCCAACATCCCGGTTCTAGGAAAATTTCGAATACTGTGCCAAGCAAGCACAAACATCGGTCCTGCTGAGTAAAGAACCACAGGAACTGTCAGAGCCCAACTGGTCCAACTCAATAACAATTCTTGCTCAACGAGTAGATCGTCTGCGCCAGTGTATGTCGGCCAGGCATACATCATCACTTGCATCATTCCCAGGACTGCCACCCCCAAGCGCATCAACAAATGTCGCCGTTCTTTTTTAGCTAGATCAGCGCTCATAGATGGCTCAAAGGGCCATGCTTCATAACCAATCTGCTCAACTGAATGAAGTAATTTTGATAAATGAACTTCATTTGGATTGAATCTGACCGTGGCTCGCTGAGTCACATAATTGATTTGCACATCTTTAACGCCAAATAATCTTTTTAAATGTTGCTCATTTAGCCAAACGCAAGCAGCGCAGCGAATCTTCTCTAAACGCAAAGTAGTTTCAAGTTGACCAGGATATTCTGATGAGACTCGCGTGAATCGATCCATCAATACTGGGTCATCGTAGGCCAGAAGAGCATCGGGCACTTGATCAGTTAGTTGACCAAGATCATCTGGCTTTTGACCCAGTGGTATGCGCCTTGCATAAAAAGCTTCTAAACCCTGACCATGGATGGTTTGGGCAATCGCCAAACAACCTGCACAACAAAAGTAACGAGGCGACCCACCAAGCGTTGCCTCATAAAGATTGTCGCTACTGAGATCGCCACCGCAGTGATAGCAGTCTTCGATTGAAAGTGGGGTCTCAGGCTTGGTATTCATCTCAGCCTGAGATTCTAGGCTTTCTTTTTACTTATAGGACACTCTATCCAATATTTTTTGTGCATAAATTTGATTTTTACCAATAGATGCGATTGAAATATTCTCTTGTTTGAAGTTTCCTAACTTATTCAATGCTTCATTGGTAGTTTTCACAGACCTCACAATCGGCCACTCATTGTTACCATTCGCAAAGTATTGTTGGGCTGAATCACTGGCCAAGTATTCAAGGAATTTAATCGCAGCAGCTTTATTGGGGGAATAACTCGCCACGGCGCCACCTGCAATATTCATGTGAGCGCCAGAACTTGCTTGATTGGGCCAAATCAAACCAACTTTTGCCACAATTTGCATATCAGCTGGCTTGGTGGAGCGCATCAAGCGAGCCAAATAGTAAGAGTTGGTCAATGCCACCCCGCACTCGCCTGAAGCCACGGCTTTTATTTGATCTGTGTCCCCACCTTTTGGTGCTCGAGCCATATTTGCCACCATGCCTCTTGCCCAAGCTTCGGTTTTTACCTCGCCTTCACGCTCATACATCGCACCAATCAATGACAACATATATGGATGAGAACCTGAACGAGTACAAACCTTGCCTTTATTGATTGGGTCAGCTAATTTTTCATAAGTGTCAACATTGTTTGGGTTCATGCTCGCTTTGTTGTAAACAATCACGCGGGCTCTGCTTGAAAAGCCAAACCATTGACTGCCCTGACCAATGTCATTTGAGCGGAAGTTTTTAGGAATTCTTGTGTCCAATACTTTTGACTGAATCGGCTGAAAGAAGCCTTCAATTTCAGCGCGCCTAAGTCTTGCGGCATCAACCAATAAGATCACATCCGCCGGACTATTTTTACCCTCACTGCGTAAACGCTCTAATAGTGCATTGTCGTCCGCTTCAATGCGATTAATCTTGATGCCTGTTTGTTTAGTGAATTCAGCATACAAGGCCTCATCCGTTTGATAATGACGTGCGGAATATAAGTTCAGTACTTGAGAAGACTGAGATAATGCTGGTGTGGCAATAGTTAAGCCAATAGTTAAGCCAACAGTTAAGCCAAAAGCAGAGACAATAGCCAATAAAGATTTTTTAGTCGACAACATATGAAAAACAACCCCGATCAAGACAATAATTTAAATACAATTGAGAATAATTATCATCTAGATTACCACAATTCTCGTCGAGACTTTTTGACCCTGATCACTTTAAGTGCTCTTGGCATCGGAGGATTGACGTCTTGCTCGAGCATTCCAAGTAAAAAACCTGTGATTGGCTTGGCTTTGGGTGGCGGGGCTGCACGAGGCTTTGCTCATATTGGCGTGATCAAAGCGCTTGAATCTCAGGGCATCTTCCCCAACCTGGTGGTTGGCACCAGTGCTGGCAGTGTGATTGCTGCTTTGTACGCCTCAGGATATCGCGGCACAGAATTACAAAAAATCGCTATGTCTCTAGACGAAGCGGCCATCACTGATTGGGCACTGCCCTTCTCTGGTCGATTTGGTGGAATGATCAAAGGTGACGCTCTTCAAGCCATGGTCAATCGCTTGGTAAAAAATCAAACCATTGAAAACATGCCAATGCCACTGGGTATTGTTGGCACTGATTTACAAACTGGTAATGGCATCCTTTTCCAGCGTGGTGATACGGGCCAAGCAGTTCGAGCATCTTGTAGCATTCCGGGGATTTTCCAACCAACCATCATTCAAGGGCGTGAGTATGTGGATGGTGGCTTGGTCTCTCCAGTCCCAGTGAGATACGCCAAACAAATGGGTGCTGATATTGTGATTGCAGTGAATATCTCAACCGAACCAAGCACTCAGGATAGCTCCGGCACTTTGGGTATTCTTTTGCACACAACTTCAATCATGGGGAAAAGTATCAATACTTTTGAGCTAGATCTTGCTCAAGTAGTTATTCAGCCGGAATTAAAAGGCATGAGGGGCACTGACTTTAAAGCAAGGAATGCGGCTATTTTGGCAGGTGAAGAATCTGCGATGAAGCAAATTTCACAAATAAAGAATTTACTGAAAATGTAAAAGGTCAGAGATGACCAGCTTTGTTAAGTGGTTCCCAGCTTTACTTAAAGACGACCGGTTTTATCTAGACGCTCTTGGAAATCAAGCAATAGCTGTTGACGCTGCTCTTCTGACATCACATCAAAATTATTAGTGTTATCTAGGCGACGTGCGCCGTTGTAACGCTTTTCCCAATAAACCTTGGTCATGTCATCCACACGAATCGACTTACCTTTAGAAGGTGCGTGAATGAATTTATTGTCGCCAACGTAAATACCGACATGAGAGAAGGCATGACGCATGGTATTAAAAAACACTAAGTCACCTGGACGCAATTCTTCTTTACCAATCTGCAAACCAACTTTGCTCATTTGCGCTGATTTACGGGGCAATAAAAAGCCAAACGTGTCATTAAAAACGTAACGCACAAAACCGCTGCAATCCAAACCACTTTGAGGCGTATTACCACCCCAGCGATAACGAACACCAATTAATTGCATGGCGTTATTGATCAAGGTTTCAGTTTTATCAACCACAGCTGATGAAACTGTTGAGGCAAATGACTTTGGTAGGGGATCAGACTCAGTCAGCGACTGAGCGAATGCCGGCCCCATTTGAAGGGAGCCTAGCAAAACAGCAGCAGCAAGAAGTTTGCGGTGTATTTTTGACATGAGGCTCGATTATAACCCGAAGGTTAACCTCCGACCAAATGCCAGACTACAGCTCTTGATGCTTGATTTGTTTACCTTTTTTAAGGGTAATAACACGATGGGACATGGCTTCCACCACCTCAAGATCATGGCTGATCAAGAGGTAAGCCATGTTGTATTTGTGCTGTAAATCAGCCAGTAAGGCCAATATTTGCTTCTGAATCGTGACATCCAAAGCCGATGTTGGCTCATCCAAGACAAGTATTTGAGGTTTTAAGATCAGTGCCCTGGCAATCGCAATGCGCTGTCTTTGTCCGCCAGAAAACTCATGGGGGTATCTGCTGTAAGCAGTTCGATCCAAACCAACTTCCTTCAAAACATCAATCACTTTTACTTTTGTGGCATCTGGCGATAAATCAGACTGATGCAAAGACAAACCCTCACCAACAATTTGCCCCACTGTCATGCGAGGTGAAAGAGAACCAAAAGGATCTTGGAAGATCACCTGGAAAGAGGCCCTTAGACGACTGCGCTCCACTGCGTTTAATTTGAGCCAATCATGCCCCAAGACTTCAACCTGGCCAGATATTTTTGCGCCCGTTTGACCCAGCAAATCTAACAAAGCCATGGCCAAGGTTGATTTACCCGAACCTGATTCACCAATCAAACCCAAAGTTTCACCTTGGCGCAACTCAAGACTCACATCTTTAACGACTTCTTGATAGTCACGTTTCCATAAATCAGAAAAATGGAAGCCCCTGATGAATTGTTGAATGCCTCGACCCAAAGTCCCCTTGCCCGCCTGGGGATAAGCCACACTGATCTGCTGCGCTCTGAGTAACACAGGGGCAATGGGCACCAAAGGCAGGACATTGCGCACCGGCTTACTATTGACCAAGCTGCTGGTGTAAGGGTGATCAGGCTGATTAAAAACTTCTTCAGTTGATTTGCACTCGAGTAATTTGCCCTGATACATCACAGCCACACGCTGAGCAAAGTGCCGCACCATATTCAAATCATGGGTAATCAGAATCACAGCCATACCGCCATGTGACTTGGCATCCTCTTGTAAATCTTTTAATAAATCCAAGATTTGAATCCGCAAGCTTGGATCCAAAGCAGTGGTTGGTTCATCAGCAATCAACAGTCTTGGTTTACAAGCCAAGGCCATGGCAATCATCGCGCGCTGACGTTGACCGCCCGAGAGTTGATGTGGGTAGTATGAAAAACGTTCATCCGCCTGAGGAATCCCCGTTCTTTCAAGAAGTTCAATGGCGCGTTGCTGGCAGGCTGCATTGCTCAAGCTTGGTTCATGGCACTGCACGGCTTCCATGATTTGATTGCCCACTGTGTAAAGCGGGTTCAAAGCAGTCATGGGCTCTTGAAAAATCATGGCAATGTCTTTGCCGCGAATACTGCGCATGTGAGCTTCGCTCAATGCCAATAAGTTTTGAGACTTTTGATTAATTTGGCAATTGATCTCACCAGTGATGTGAGCACCTTCTGGCAAAAGACCCATGATCGATAAACCGGTCAAGGTTTTACCAGACCCAGACTCCCCAACAATCGCAATTCTTTCACCAGCATTGATTTTTAAATTGAAGTCGCTGATAACGGCTTTTCGCCCAAAACTCAGATTCAAATTCTTGATATCAATCAAGTTGAGATCAGCTTGGTTCATGGTGCCACCTTCACCACTTTGGCGCGACGCGTATCAAATGCATCGCGCATCGCGTCCCCCATGAATGTCAATAACATCAATGTTCCAGCTAGCACTAAAAATGTTGATAAAGAAATCCACCAAGCATCCAAGTTGGCTTTACCTTGCGCCAAGAGTTCACCCAAGCTGGCTTGATCTGCAGGAACGCCCAAGCCTAAAAAATCCAAACTGGTCAAAGCCAAAATAGCGCCACTCATGCGAAACGGTAAAAATGTGATCACCGGCGTTAAGCTGTTCGGCAGAATATGGCGCCACATGATTTGCTGGCTGGACAAACCCAAAGCTTGAGCAGCCCTGACATATTCCAATGATCTGTTTTTCAAGAACTCAGCGCGCACATAGTCAGATAAGCCCATCCAACCAAACAGCGATAACAAGATGATCAATAAACCGACGCTGGGGGCAAAGATCGATGCAAAAATGATGAGCAAATACAGCTCAGGCATGGAACTCCACACTTCAATGATGCGCTGAGAAACCAAATCTACTTTACCGCCAAAGTAACCCATCACTGCCCCGGTCAATACGCCGATGGCAACACCGATGATGGTTAAACACAAACCAAACAAGACTGACAGACGAAAGCCATAAATCAATCTGGCCACCACGTCCCTGCCACGATCATCCGTACCTAACAAATTATCACGCGATGGCGACGCTGGATTTGGCTCCTTGGCAAAGTAATTGAGGGTGTCGTAGCGATAAGTGATCAATGGATAAATCGCCCAATTGCCTTTTTGACTGAATGTTTTTTTAATGTCAGGATCAAGGTAATCAGTTGGAGTTGGAAAATCACCACCAAAGGTGGTTTCTGGATAGTCCTTCACAATCGGTGCATACAAACTTCCTTGGTAGCTGACCAAGATCGGTCGATCATTAGCAATGAGTTCTGCAAACAAACTCAATATGAACAGGCCAGTGAATATCCACAAACTCCAATAACCCAAGCGATTGGCTTTGAATCTAGCCCACTGATCACTTTCTCGAAATTGATGAAGCCAACTCTTTTTCATGATCGACCACCCGATTGGCTATCAAACTGAATGCGTGGATCGACCAAGACATAGGCAATATCAGAAATTAATTTGGTGAATAAACCAATTAAAGTAAATAGATACAAAGTTCCCAAAACTACTGGGTAATCTCTTTTCATGACTGCTTCATAGGATAAGAGACCCAAGCCATCTAAAGAGAATAAAGTTTCAATTAACAGGGAACCTGTGAAGAAGGCCCCAATGAATGCCGATGGAAAACCTGTGACTAATGGAATCATCGCATTACGGAACACGTGCTTCCAGAGCACCATGTCTTCACTCAAACCTTTGGCTCTGGCAGTGATCACATATTGTTTGCGAATCTCTTCTAAAAAAGAGTTTTTGGTGAGCATGGTGATAACGGCAAAGTTACCCAACACAGATGCAGTGATCGGCAAAACCAAATGCCAAAAGTAATCCATGACCTTGCCAATCAAACTGAGCTCTGCCCAGTTATCAGAGGTCAAACCTCTTAGAGGGAATAACTGGAAGAAACTTCCACCGCCGAATAACACCAACAATAGAACGCCCAACACAAATCCTGGGATGGCATAGCCAATCAAAATCACCACACTCGTTGCCGTATCAAAACGAGTGCCAGCCCGCACCGCTTTTTTAATGCCCAGCGGAATGGATATCAGATAAGTGATCAAGAATGTCCAAAGCCCCAAGCTGATCGAGACTGGCATCTTGGATAAAACCAGCTCCCCCACACTCTTATGCTGGTAATAGCTTTGACCTAAATCAAACATGGCAAAGCGGCCCAACATATTGATGTAGCGCTCCCAAAGCGGTTGATCAAATCCATAAAGTGCTTTGATTTCTTTGAGGCGCTCTTCGTCAATACCTTGGCGACCACGATAAAAGTTACCACCACCCGATGATTCCACTGCAGCCACACTGGCATCACCTCGACCTTTGAGCTCAAGCATCATCTGCTCAACCGGCCCACCAGGAACAAACTGAATCACCGCAAATGTCAAAGTGATGACGCCCAAGAGTGTTGGAATCATCAGCAAAACTCGTCTAGCAATGTATCGCCACAATGTACTGTTCATCGCGCAGCTCCTGCTTGAGAATTGGATGGAGGATTGCGCCACCATGTGGAGAGAATCCAGGATTCGGCTGCAAAATAATTAGGCGGTATTGAAAACCCCATGTCTGATTTGTACGACACCCGATGTGTGGCACTGTACCAGTGCGGCACGATGTAATAACTATGAGTCAATACTCGATCCAGGGCTCTGGTTGCAGTGATCAGATCTTTTCTGGTTTGCGCTTTGACAATCGCTGAAATCAAAGCATCCACCACGGGCGATTGCACACCTAGAATATTGTCAGAGCCTTTGGTGTTGGCAGATTGGCTGCCGTAGCGATCCCACAATTCATTACCAGGACTTTGTGAATCAGCAAATTTCATGCTGGTCATTTGAAAATCAAATTCTTCCAAACGTTTTTGGTACAAAGCGTAATCAGTGGTTCGGATATCTACCTTCATGCCGAGTTTTTCAAGGTTACGCACATAAGCGGTGACCAATCGTGACATAGCGCCACCATCGTCCATGAATTCAAAACGAAATGCTTGCCCTTGGGCGTTTCTTAAAGCGCCATCCTTATAAACCCAACCAGCTTGGGCCAATAACTCTCTGGCTTTCCTGAGGTTCTGGCGCAAGCTAGAAGGCTCCTCGGTGGTCACAGGTAAAAGCATGGGGCCCAAAACACCTTGAGGGAAATGCTGTGGATAAGCTTTTTGCAGTGGCTCCAATAATTTTCTTTCTTGTGCGCTTGGCAAACTAGCAGCCTCATAGGATGCGCCTAACTCACTGTTAGAAAAATAACTATCGATGCGATGGTATTGGCCATAAAAAAGTTGACGGTTCATCCACTCAAAATCCAAAGCCAGAGTCAGAGCTTGACGAACGCGTTGATCTTTAAAGATTGGATGACGTGAGTTCATCACAAAGCCTTGCATCCCCGCTCCGTTGCGATGCTGAAAATGTTGTTTTTTCAAACTACCGTCTCTGAACTTAGGTCCCACATAACTCTTTGCCCAGTTCTTAGCACGGTATTCAACCAATGCGTCGAACTCTCCAGCCTTGAATGCCTCCAAGCGCGTGGTGTCATCTTTGTATAAGCGGTAAGAAACTTTGTCAAAGTTAAAAAATCCAATGCGCACATTCAGTTGAGAACCCCAGTACTCAGGATTTTTTTTGAACACAATATTTTTACCGATGTCATAGCTTTCGATGAGATAGGGGCCGCTGGCAATTGGTTTTTCAAATGTGAACTGATTGAATGGTTTTCCGCCACCCTGCGCATCCTTACCCCATTTTTCAGAGAAGATGGGCATTGATCCAACCAAAAGGGGTAGCTCGGTATTTTTACGATGAAAGTCAAAACGAATCACTCGCTCAGAAATGATCACCGCTTGTTTGACATCCGCATAAACGGTTCTGAATTGTGGGCTCGCCAACTTACTCATCAAGGTATCGAAAGAGTATTTAACGTCTTTAGCCAAAACCGGGCTGTTGTCATTGAAGCGCGCCAATGGATTCAAACGAAAGGTCACACTTAACTCGTCTTTGGCCAAACTCACATCATCAGCCAAGAGCCCA
>CAMBJN010000047.1 GCA_945867755.1 Polynucleobacter meluiroseus | reverse complement strand
GCATTCATCCAATCTTTACACCCGAAGAAAAAGAATCAGATTTAGAGCTTCTAAGGCATGCAGTGATAGAAGCTATGGGTGATCCTCGTTTTGTTGGAATCGGAGAGATTGGTTTAGATTATTTTTTGCCTGATTTAGAGGCCAATCATCAGTCATTCTTTTTTGAGAAGCAGCTTGATCTTGCGGAAGAATTTAATTTGCCGGTGATTTTGCACGTGCGCCGCTCTCAAGATGCTATCTTGAAAGCCTTAAGACCGAGAAAGATCATCGGAGGCATCGCACACGCATTCAATGGCAGTTTTCAACAAGCAGAGCATTTCATTAAGTTAAATTTTGTGATGGGTTTTGGTGGGGCGATGACATTTCCCAGGGCTTTGCAAATTCGACGCTTGGCCAAAGAATTGCCATTTGAATGCATTGTTCTTGAAACTGATGCGCCAGATATTCCTCCTGCTTGGTTGGCAAAACAAGTAAGCCATCGCAATGAGCCTGCAGAGTTACCGCAGATTTCCTCAGTGCTTGCAGAAATTCGTTCTACATCTATCACTCAAACTCAGACCATCTGTGCCAACAACGCCTTGCGCGTGATTCCTCGCTGGGCAACATTGCTTGCTCAGTTACCTAACTTTCAAGATTAGACAACTTGCGCTTCTTATTAACGGCATTCATTGCCGGGGAATCTCTTTTACTTTTTTTGCCGCAGCTACCCAGCAGCGATCAATGGATAAAGCTCATCGTAATCATCGGATGTCTACTGCTAACGATTTATCTGGTCAGATTTTTAAAAATTCCAACATTACCGAAGATAAAAATTTCTTTGTGGATGATGGTTCTCTTTTTATTGGGTTTTAGTTGGTCTGCTTATTTGACTCATGGGCGGCTGAGCAATGACTTGGCTCAAGAATTAGAGGGTGTTCCATTGTTGGTGACTGGGGTGGTTGATGGCCTGCCTCATCGGGGTGACCAGTCATTGAGATTTTCATTAAAAGTCGAGGATGTGATTCATGAAGATGAATCAATTGTCATTGATCTAAAAGAATTTCCGAATCGACTTTCTTTGGGTTGGTATCCCGGTTGGCGCGGTGAGGGAGTCTTGCCAGATATCCAACCCGGCCAACGTTGGCGTTTACCAGTGGTTCTTAAAAGAGCTCATGGTCTTATGAACCCACATGGATTTGATTTTGAGCGTTGGATGTTTCAACAAGATCTTGGTGCTACTGGTTCAGTCAAAGCTAATGCAAAAGGTTTGCCAAGAGCATGGCAGCCGGTCCTCTTAGATGACTTTCATTTAAGTTTTACAACATTCGTTGAGTTAACTCGCTGGCATTTGCGCGAGCGCATCAAGCGATCAGCTCCTGATGATGCTCCCTACGTTGGTGTATTGATTGCCTTGGTGATGGGGGAGCAAAATGCAATTCCTCAAGATGATTGGCGCGTGTTCAATGCAACCGGTATTGGACATTTAATTAGTATTTCTGGTTTACACGTCACGATGTTGGCCGGCATGGGGGCTGCTTTGGCGAATCGTTTATGGCGTCGTCGTTCCCTACCCATGTTGTGTGCAACTCAAAAAGTTTCTGCATTGAGCGGCTTTCTGGTGGCATTGATTTATACCTGGCTTGCAGGCTTTCAGATACCGGCGCAAAGAACCATGTACATGGTGGGTGTGGTTGCTGTGGCTTTGTGGACTGGTCGAATCACTCGAGCTTTTGATATCTGGTGGTGGGCCTTGTTTGTTGTTCTCTTCTTGGATCCCTGGGCTGCCTACACGCCTGGATTCTGGCTTTCATTTGGCGCTGTCGCCGCTATCTTGTTTGCCATGCCTGGACAAGATGGTATGTCTGAATACGGGTACAGTCGATCACAAAAATGGTGGCAGTCATTCAAAGAAGCCACGCGCGTGCAAGCGGTGGTGACGATTGCTTTACTACCTCTAACGTTATATTGGTTTTCGCAGTTTTCTGTGGTTTCTCCTTTGGCGAATGCATTTGCCATTCCCTTGGTGAGTTTTATTGTTACCCCATTTGCCATGTTGGGCGCTGTTTTGCCATCACCCATTAGCGATGGATGTTTGTGGATCGCGCATTCATGCATGGAGTTGGTGGCTTGGTTTTTAAAGCCAATGTCATCATGGTTCTGGTCTGTTGCCTATTTACCGCAACCAAGCCTTTTATTTTTTGTGATTTCTACAGCAGGAATCATTTACGCGATCAGACCCGGTCCATTGGCACGGAGTTATAAAAGTAGACTGCTGGGGCTTTGCTGTTGCTTGCCATTACTTTGGCCCAGGATTCCTGATGTGGCTCATGGCGACTTTAAGGTAACGGTTTTAGATATTGGGCAGGGCACCGCTGTGCTGGTTGAAACAAACAGCAAACGATTGCTCTATGACACCGGCCCAAAAACATCCCCTCAATCAGATGCCGGAGAGAGAAATGTTTTGCCATTTCTAAGGGGTGAAGGTATTTCGTTCATTGATCGCCTGGTCATCAGTCATAAAGATACGGATCATGTCGGTGGCACATTGAGCTTGATGAAGGGTGTGACCTTTGGAGATTTGCTAGGCACCTTGCCGGAATGGCATTTTTTGCTTGATAAGGCCAAGGATTCTCAATTGCCAGCTTTGCCATGCCAAGCTGGTCAAAGTTGGCGGTGGGATGGTGTTTTATTCAAGGTCTGGCATCCTGGCCCCGAGATGTCCTTTGCCAGCGTGCACCACACTGGAAAGCCTAATGCAATAAGTTGTGTCATAGAGGTCACAAACGGGCATTACTCATTTTGGTTAACGGGTGATGTTGAACGTGGTGGTGAGGCAATCATTGCCAATCAATACAAACCATCTGTTGAGTTGACATCTATTTTGTTGATGCCTCACCATGGCAGTGCGACTTCTTCATCCCCAATATTTCTTGATGCAATCAAGCCTCAATGGGCCGTCGCACAAGCGGGATATCGGAATCGATACCGTCACCCCAATAAGAAAGTGGTGGAGAGATATGTTGAGCGCGAGATTCCAATTCTTGAAACTACTCACACAGGAGCTCAAATTTGGGAATTTAAAGGAAAGCATTGGTTTAGAAAAGATTGGCGTGAATCACAACGTCGATCATGGCATCAATAGTGCTAAAAATACTCGATTAAATCTTTTCACAAATTCAAGATTGAGTCTGGTAAAGGCTTTCTGGCTTAAAAGTAAGTTTTAGGATGAAATTTTGAGCATTCTTTCTGGGTATCGCTATAATTGCGTATTACCCACTAAGCATATTCGATGACTAAATTCATCTTTGTTACTGGTGGTGTGGTTTCTTCCCTAGGGAAGGGTATCGCAGCCGCCTCCTTAGCCGCCATTCTTGAATCGCGCGGCCTAAAAGTCACCCTCTTAAAATTAGACCCCTATATCAACGTTGACCCTGGCACGATGAGTCCGTTCCAGCATGGAGAAGTATTTGTGACGGAGGATGGTGCTGAGACAGACTTGGATTTGGGGCACTATGAGAGATTTGTTTCTGCCAAGATGCGCAAGAGCAATAACTTCACAACAGGTCAGATTTACGAGTCTGTGATTCGTAAAGAGCGCCGCGGTGAATATCTGGGTAAGACTGTTCAGGTCATTCCGCATATCACCAATGAAATTCAAAGTTTTGTTGAGCGTGGCGCTAAAGCCAGTCTTGATGGTCATGCGGATGTGGCTATTTGTGAAATTGGTGGTACGGTTGGTGACATCGAGTCATTACCGTTTCTAGAGGCTGCTCGCCAAATGAGCTTGAGATTGCCTCAAGGTGATACCGCGTTCGTTCACTTGACCTTGGTCCCTTACATTGCCAGTGCTGGCGAGTTAAAGACCAAACCAACACAACACTCAGTTCAGAAATTAAGAGAAATCGGCATCATGCCTACAGCATTGCTGTGCCGTGCTGATCGCCCAATTCCTGAAGATGAGCGCGCCAAGATTTCTTTGTTTGCGAATATGCGCGAACAAGCAGTGATCTCTGTTTGGGATGTTGATACGATTTACAAGATTCCACAAATGCTTCATGAGCAGGGCTTGGACGAATTGATTTGCAATGAATTGCGCATTGATCCTAAGCCAGCTAATTTATCTGTTTGGAACGGTTTGGTTCACAGCCTCGAAAATCCGAAGCATGAAGTGACGATTGGCATGGTCGGTAAGTATGTTGATTTAACAGAATCTTATAAGTCACTGATTGAAGCCTTGCGTCATGCTGGCATTCATAATGAAACAAAGGTAGGTATTCGTTATATCGACTCGGAGAATTTGGACGGTGGCGATGTTTCAAGTCTTGCTGGTTTAGACGCTATTTTAGTTCCCGGTGGTTTTGGTAAGAGGGGCACTGAAGGAAAGATTGCAGCCATCAAGCACGCTCGCGAAAACAAAATCCCTTACCTTGGTATTTGTTTAGGTATGCAATTGGCAGTGATTGAGTTTGCTCGTCATGTAGCAGGCTTGAAGGGTGCTAATAGTACTGAATTTGAGCCGAATAATCCGCATCCTGTGGTTGCCTTGATCACTGAGTGGATGGATCGTGAAGGTCGCGTTGAAAAGCGTGATGAGGCTTCTGATCTTGGTGGCACGATGCGCTTAGGCTCTCAACGTTGTCCAGTGAAGCCAAATACTTTGGCTGAAAAAATTTATGGCTCAGAAGTTAATGAGCGTCACCGCCATCGTTTTGAGGTGAACAATGTGTACGTACCCAAATTAGAGTCTGCTGGAATGATTATTTCTGCAAGAACTCCTAATGAGTCTTTACCAGAAATGATGGAGTTGCCAAGCAGCATGCACCCATGGTTCTTTGGCGTTCAGTTCCACCCTGAATTCACATCGAATCCAAGAGATGGTCACCCATTGTTCTCTGCATTCATTAAAGCAGCCTTAAATCAAAAGGGTATTGCAGGTCATGAAGCCTGAGCTGCACAGTAATAAAGAATTAAGGAGTTAGCCATGAAATTATGCGATTTTGAAATAGGTCTTGATAAGCGTTTCTTTTTAATCGCTGGCACGTGCGTGATTGAATCTGAGCAAATGGCCATGGATACGGCTGGCCAGTTAAAAGAAATCACCAGTGCTTTAGGTATTCCATTTATTTACAAATCATCTTTTGATAAAGCCAATCGATCTTCAGGAACATCATTCCGCGGCCTTGGCATGGAAAAAGGTCTTGAGATTTTGGCTAAAGTTAAAAAAGAAGTTGGCGTGAATGTTTTGACTGATATTCATGATGTCGATGAAATCAAATCTGTGGCAGCCGTTGTTGATGTGCTACAAACTCCAGCTTTTTTATGTCGTCAGACAGATTTCATTCGTGCTTGCGCTCAAAGCGGTAAACCAGTGAACATCAAAAAAGGTCAATTCTTGGCCCCAGGCGACATGAAGAATGTGATTGATAAAGCCCGGGCTGCCGCTAAAGAAGTTGGTTTGTCCGAGGATATGTTCATGGCCTGTGAACGCGGCGCTTCTTTTGGTTATAACAACTTGGTGTCTGATATGCGCAGCCTTGCGATCATGCGCGAAACCAATGCCCCGATTGTTTTTGACGCCACGCACTCTGTGCAATTGCCAGGCGGTCAAGGCACAACAAGTGGTGGTCAACGTGAGATGGTTCCAGTGTTGGCCAGAGCCGCTGTTGCAGTTGGCGTGAGTGGTTTGTTCATGGAAACCCACCCAAATCCTGCTAAAGCTTTATCGGATGGCCCTAACGCAGTGCCATTAAATCGCATGAAAGAATTACTCGCTACCTTGGTGGCTTTGGATGACGTTGTTAAAAATGGCAACGTTTACTTAGAAAAAGATTTTAAATAATTTGTTAAGGGAAAAGTCATGAGTGCAATCGTTGACATTATTGGACGTGAAATACTAGACTCAAGAGGTAATCCTACCGTTGAGTGTGATGTGTTGCTTGAGTCCGGAGTGATGGGTCGCGCAGCCGTGCCTTCAGGAGCATCGACTGGATCACGTGAGGCTGTTGAGTTGCGTGATGACGAGCCGGGCCGCTACCTTGGAAAAGGTGTTCTAAAAGCTGTTGAAAATATCAATACTGAAATCGCAGAAGCAGTGATGGGTCTTGATGCCAGTGAGCAGGCTTTCCTTGACCGCACCTTGATTGACCTAGACGGCACTGACAACAAGTCACGTTTAGGCGCTAATGCAACCTTAGCAGTGTCTATGGCGGTTGCACGTGCAGCTGCTGAAGAAGCTGGTTTGCCGTTATATAGATATTTTGGTGGTTCAGGTGCGATGCAGTTACCAGTACCAATGATGAACATTGTGAACGGTGGTTCGCACGCCAATAACAACTTGGATATTCAAGAATTCATGATCGTGCCAGTGAGTATGACGAGCTTTCGTGAAGCTGTGCGCTGCGGCTCAGAGATTTTCCATGCTTTAAAGAAAATCATTCATGATCAAGGCATGTCTACATCTGTTGGTGATGAGGGTGGCTTTGCCCCTAACTTTAAGAGCAATGAAGAGTGCTTGAACACTATTCTTCAGGCGATTGAAAAGGCAGGTTACAAACCAGGTGAAGATGTTCTGTTGGCCTTGGATTGCGCTGCCAGTGAGTTCTATAAAGACGGCAAATATGATTTATCTGGTGAAGGTTTGCAATTAACTTCAGCAGAATTTACCGATTACTTGGCGAACTTGGTTGATAAATACCCAATCGTGTCAATCGAAGATGGCATGCACGAAGGTGACTGGGAAGGTTGGGCAATCTTGACTGAAAAATTAGGCAAGAAGATTCAATTGGTGGGTGATGATCTCTTTGTGACCAATACCAAGATTCTTAAAGAAGGTATTGAAAAGAACATCGCCAACTCAATTTTGATTAAGGTAAACCAAATCGGTACTTTGACTGAAACATTTGCTGCGATTGAAATGGCCAAGCGTGCAGGTTACACGGCTGTGATTTCTCATCGTTCAGGTGAGACAGAAGACAGCACGATTGCAGACATTGCAGTAGGCACCAATGCGGGTCAAATTAAAACTGGTTCATTGTCACGCTCTGATCGTATTGCCAAGTACAACCAATTGATTCGCATTGAAGAAGACTTGGGGGATATTGCAACATACCCTGGCAAGTCAACTTTCTACAACTTGCGCAAATAATTTTAGAAACCCACCCTAGAAAAGAGAGCCCAGATGCGCATCGTTGTTTACGGCATGTTGGCTCTCTTGGTGATCATTCAATACCCATTGTGGCTAGGTAAGGGCGGCTGGCTGAGAGTTTATGAACTTGATCGCCAAGTATCTAAGCAAATGGAAAAAAATGATGCCCTTGCGGCTCGTAACACCAAGCTATCCGGCGAAGTGAAAGACCTCAAAGATGGTACCAAAGCGATTGAAGAGCGTGCTCGCGCAGAGCATGGCATGAGCAAAGAGGGCGAGATCTTTGTGCAGGTAGTTCCAGGCAAAAAACCAGCCAATGACCCTGCCAAGAATGAGGCTTCAAAATAATTACCCTCTACCAGTTGTTATAATTTTCATACAAATTAGCAACCTAAAAACTCTCTAAGCGCTTCCTAAGTAGCTCGAGCCTCTTCAGTACCACTCTTGTTCAATCCTTGTAATGTTTTTCATTACATGTAATGTTATGCATTACAATATAAACTATCAAAATAAATGATTCAATCTTTTAAGCATCGTGGCCTACGTCTATTCTTTGTTAATGGATCGCTGAGAGCAATCCCAGCGGCTTACTCAGGAAAGATTGCTCGTTTATTGGATAGTTTAGATGCCGCGTTGCTTCCTGAAGACATGAATGTGATTGGGTTTAGATTCCATGAGCTTAAAGGTGCAAAAAAAGGTATCTATTCAGTGGGTGTTTCAGGTAATTGGAGGATCACATTTAAGTTTGATGTAAATGGCCCATTTGACATTGATTTGGAGGATTATCATTAATGAAGAGCATCAGAAATCAATTGCGTAAACCAACGCACCCGGGAGCTATTTTGCGCGAGGATGTCATGCCTGAGCTGGGTATAACTCAAGCCTCTTTCGCTAGTTATTTGGGAGTGAGTCGCCTGACGGTATCAGAGATACTTAATGAGAAGCGAGGCATCAGCCCTGAAATGGCTATGCGGATATCAGCAGTTATTGGTGGAAGCCCTGAAATGTGGCTTCGCATGCAAGAGGCTTTAGATTTATGGATGGTTGCGCAAAAGTTTAAGAAAAATCCTAAAACAGCCCCTAGACCATTAAAGCAAATGCTACTTGCTGCCTAATGCTTTGAACTAGGTGCTTGTTTCACCGCATCAACAATCGTAGGGCTGGCAAAGATCTGCTTGCAATCAACTGCATCAAAGATATAAACCTGTCCACAAAAATCACAATTGGTTTCAACGGAATCTTTTTCTAGAAGGATGCTATTCACTTCTTCTTCACCGAGCATTTTCAGCATATCAGCAACTTTGATGCGAGAGCAGCGACACCCAAACTTAATGGACCTCTCATCAAAACTTCTTACGCCATGATGGGCTGATTCATCAAGGTACAGACGATTCATCAACACCTTGGGCTCAAGGCTCAAGAGTTCTTCATCGGTGACTGTGTCTGAGAGCATTTGAAGTCTGGACCATCCTTCGGCTGCCATTTCATCATCCATCTTCAGCTGACCGCCCATATTGGGCAATCTCTGAAGTAATAAGCCGCCACAAGAATCTTCATCACTAGCCAACCACAGGCGAGTCTCTAGCTGCTCGGAGTCACGCATGTATAAAGTGATTGCTTGAGCAATCGTTTTGACAGGTTCTCCATCGTCACTTAAAGCAACAATGCCTTGGTAGGGGTTTTGACCTGGCTTGCGATCAGCGGGATCTAAGGTGATCACTAATCGGCCTTGACCATCTGGATTAATCAAATCTGACAAATTTGCATCATCTGGCAAGGTGGATAGATCAATGTCCTCATTCAACTTCGCTGTTGCACGAATTACCAAGTGTTCGTTGCACTCTAAAACCAATAAACGAACAGCGCCATTGCCTTGAGCTTGAATGATCATACTGCCATTGAATTTGAGGGTGCCGCACAGAAGAACGCCGGCAGC
>CAMBJN010000046.1 GCA_945867755.1 Polynucleobacter meluiroseus | reverse complement strand
CATCAACACAAAGCAAACCTGGCGCCTGATTGTTTTCTATTAAAACGTCGGCGCATGCACGCCATTCATCCATGCTGCTGTCGTGATTGAGCAAAAAAGCATTGATGCCCAACTCAGTTGCTTGTAATTGAAGGGCTGACAAGAGGTGGGTGCGACCAGAGCCACTAGCACCCCACAAGTGAATCATCTTCGCATCTGTATTTAAAGCAGCATTAAAAGTAGATTCATCTTTTGAGCCTTGCCATGTTCTCTGAATATCTTTTAAAACAGCCATTAAATTTTCATTGCCAGTTGCAATGAAATTGTCGAGCGTTGGCTTTGGTGTGTGGCCAAGATCAAGGGCTATCTGGCGAGGCAGGGATGGCAATTGAGAACCCAAAACTAAGCTCTGTACCAAGAAGATTTTTTATAGAAGGCCATCAAGTGACGCCCTACAACCAACACGATGGCACTCATTGGCAGAGCCAAGAGGATTCCGAAGAAGCCAAACCAACCACCAAAAAGAATCAAAGCAAAAACCACCAACACTGGATGCAGACCAATTTTCTCTCCCACCAATTTAGGGGTTAGGAAGAAGCTTTCGATTGTTTGACCCACAATGTAAAGCGCGAGCACGGCCAAAATGCTGACCCCTGTTTCTGCCTGCAATAGAGCGGACAGTAGGGCCAGGATCAATGCGACACCAAAACCAATGTAAGGGATGAAGATGGCTAAGCCCGTGAAGAGGCCAAGTGCAATTGCCCCAGTCACACCTAAGAAGTAAAGACCCATTGAGTAGTAGACGGCCAACACTGCAATCAACAAGAGTTGACCTCTTAGATATTGAGATAAGAGCTCATCAATCTCCACTAAGATTTGTTTGGTCTGACCAAGCCATCTTGGAGGAATCATGGGGCTCATCTTTTTGAAAAAATCTTCCCACTGAATGATCAAGTAAAAAACCACAAAAATGATTAAGACAAGACCAACGATGCTGCCGATGATGGTTTGTCCGGAATTCAGAACTGTTGATAGACCGCTGCTGATCAATGTGTCGGCATTGTTTGACAGGTGGGCACTGACTTTGGTTTGAATTGTTTCTTGAATTTTTTCTAGGTCAATGCCAAGCGCCAAACTATCCAACCAAGGTTGAACGAGTTTTTGGATTTGCTCGAGCCAGGTCGGGAGTTGCTGCCTTAGGGCGGGCAATTCTTTCTGTAAAACACTTAAAAAAAGCACCATCAAGCCAAAAATACCTAAAAACCCCAATAAAACAGTCAAAATTGCAGAGACGGTTTTATGCACCCCCAGGACGAGAAGGCGCTTATATAAAGGCCTTAAGACATAAGCTAGGATAAATGCAGCCAAGAAAGTTGTTAATAAAGAAGCCATAGGTTTAGCGTATCCACTAGAATTCTAAGATTCTACTGATTCAAATACATTTATAGCCATGTCCGATCAAAATTCTTCTCATTCCAAAGGTCTTTCTTACCGCGATGCGGGTGTTGATATGGAGGCTGGTGACGCGCTGGTTGAGCGGATCAAGCCGATGGCAAAGAAAACCATGCGGGAAGGCGTTTTGGCAGGTATTGGCGGTTTTGGAGCCCTTTTTGAAGTACCTAAGCGCTACAAAGAGCCGGTATTGGTATCTGGCACGGACGGGGTTGGTACAAAGTTAAAGCTTGCTTTTGATTGGAATCGTCATGACACGGTTGGTCAAGATTTGGTGGCCATGAGTGTGAATGACATTTTGGTACAGGGCGCCGAGCCACTATTTTTCTTAGATTATTTTGGTTGTGGCAAGTTATCTGTTGATACAGCAGCAACTGTGGTGGGTGGTATTGCTCAGGGTTGCGTGTTGGCTGGTTGCGCATTGATCGGTGGCGAAACAGCAGAAATGCCTGGCATGTACCCAGAGGGTGAATATGACTTGGCAGGTTTTGCTGTGGGTGCAGTTGAAAAGTCAGCCATGATTGATGGCAGAAGTATTCAAGCGGGCGATGTGATTTTAGGTTTGGCATCAAGCGGCGCGCACTCAAATGGCTATTCTTTGATCAGAAAAATCATTGATCGCGCCGGTACAAAAGCCAATGATGATTTCCATGGTCAAAGCATGACGGATGTTGTGATGGCGCCAACCCGCATTTATGTCAAATCAATGTTGGCATTGATTGCGAAAATTAAAGTTAAGGGCATGGCTCACATCACCGGTGGCGGTTTGGTTGAAAACGTACCACGTGTATTGCCTGAAAATACTCAAGCTGTTTTGCACCGTGATGCATGGCAGTTGCCACAACTATTCCAGTGGTTGCAAAAAAACGGTGGCGTTGAAGATGCTGAAATGCACCGCGTATTCAACTGCGGTATTGGCATGGTGGTGATTTTAAGTGCCTCTGATGCAAAAGCGGCTAAAGCGCAACTTGAGTCTACGGGCGAGACGGTTTATCAGTTAGGTGAGATTGTTGAAAGACCTGCTGGCGCACATCAAACCATTGTTATTTAATTCAAGCTTTAAATAATTTGATAGTGAGCAAGTACATCTTGCTCACATCGCTTCATTTGACTTTCATCCAGGGGGTCAACCACTTCTTTCACTTGAATACCTCTGAGCCACGTCAGTTGGCGCTTGGCCAATTGTCTTGTTGCAGCAATGGCTTGATCTTGAAATTCTTGAAAAGTGATATTGCCATCCAAATGATCCCAAGCTTGACGGTATCCCACGGCTCTCATGGATGGCAGGTTAGGATGTAAGCGAGGATTTTGACGAAGATCTTTCATCTCGTCTAAAAAACCTGCGGCAATCATGTGTTCAAAACGCCTCGCAATGCGCTCATGCAGGACTGAGCGATCGCTTGGTTCAATTGAAATCAAGCGAAGATTGATGGAGGCATCGCTATTATCACTATCGTCGCTGCCAGGTCCGCTACCTCTACCACTCTCTTTAGGTTGTTCTTGCAGCCACTCGGACATGGTCTTACCGCTTAGTAAATAAATTTCTAGCGCTCGCTGAACACGTTGAGCATCATTTTTTTCTAGTCGTGCAGCAGTTTCTGGGTCAACTTGGGCTAGCTCATCATGAATGGCTGGCCAACCAAGCTTGGAGGCACGTGACTCAATTTCTACGCGGATTTCAGGGGAAGCTGCGGGCATATTCGATAAGCCATGCGCAAGCGCACGCCAGTAAAGCATCGTGCCGCCAACAATTAATGGAATGTTATTTCTTTCTCGTATCTCCTTGAGCCACTGCTTAGCATCATGCGCAAATTTTGCTGCTGAATAAGGATCTTCTGGCTCAGCGATATCGATGCCATGATGACGCACTTCTTGCATTTCGGATTTGCTGGGCTTGGCAGTGCCAATGTCCATGCCTCGGTAGACGAGCGCTGAATCCATGCTGATGATTTCTATTGTTTTACCAAGCTGTTTTGCCAACCGAGTTATGGCCATCGCCAATGAACTTTTACCACTGGCAGTTGGGCCAACAATGGCGATAACCGGTTGTTCAGATGTCATGATGAATGGCCGCGCGGCTATGGCTTTTCTCGTAAAGCAATCGAATACGATTAATGATGACGGTGCTGCTCTTCAAGTTCGATGATCTGCGCTCGGATTTCATCTAAGTCACTTGCATCCTCTGTGCCATCCAAATACGTTTGCATGTCTTCAATGGCAGGCCTGATGTAATCAAGTTGTGCCAACGCAATGCCTCGGTCTCTGATTTCTTCTAATGCGTCTGGCAGCAAAATAACCAAGCGTTGTTGAACACCTAAAAGTCTCTCCCATCTTTCTTGCTGCGTGTAGATGGCTTTTAAGTTGCGTAAAAAGCGAGATAAAATTTCTCGAGAGCTCGATGATCTTAAGAATGCGCTCAAGGGCAGTTGATACTCGCCACGATAACCTTGAGTATCCAAATATGGATCAAGCATTTGTTGTAACTCTTCTTTAGACAAGGAAGTTCCGGTCAGAGGATCGAGTATCACCTCACCCTGAGGGAGAGATAGACGCACCATAAAATGATTGGGGAAAGAAACACCTTTGATGCTCAGACCAATTTGCTGCCCAAGCTCCATGAAGATCAAGGCCAAAGAAATTGGAATGCCCCGCCTTGTTTCTAGAATGCTGTGCAAGTAAGAGTTGTCCGGGTCGTAATAGTCGTTGCGGTTGGGCCCAAACCCCAATTCTTTATAAAAGAAGTTTTTTAAGATTTGTAACTTTTGGATCCCAGCCATTTCATGAGTGACGCGTTGCTTGAGTTTGTCACCCAATACATCTATTTCATCAAAAACATGCTGAACCACCAAATCTGGATAAGCGTGTTGAGCAATCGCAATCGCTGATTCTGTCAAAGGGAAATGATCGTCCTCTGAAACCAATGAAGCAAAGTAATCAAGTTGTTGTGTTGGCATAGTTCTAAAAAATCTATTTTATGTTGCTTTGTATAAAAAATCTTTAACCCTGAAACCTGTTAGCCATAGAGTGCCCAAGTAAACACCACCGGCCAGCGCCAACCATAAACCTAACCAACTAATTCTGATGAATGGTGTATTTTTTAATTCTAACCAATCATGTTGATGGGCGCCGTAGTAAAAAATAACCCCAATTGCCACCAAGGCAATGCTCAACTTGAATAAAAACTTAAGCCACCCTGCATTTTTCACTAGCAAGCCTTGTTGATGAAGACCGCGCCATAACAAGAAGGCATTAAGGCAAGCGCCTAAACCAATCGAAAGGGCTAGGCCTGCATGATTTAACCAGGGTACTAAAACAATATTGGCCAATTGAGTTAACACCAACACAATGATGGCAATTTTCACGGGTGTTTTGATGTCTTGTCTTGAGTAGTAGGCTGGAGCCAAGATTTTTATCAAGATCAAACCAATTAAACCCACACCATACGCAGCCAAGGCCTGTTGAGTCATGGCCACGTCGACTGCTGTAAATTGACCGTAGTGATACAAGACCGCAGCAAGTGGCTGACCAAATATAAATAATGCCAAAGCTGCTGGTGCTGCTAAGACAAACGTTAACTTTAAACCCCAGTCAACTAACTGAGCCATTTGTGTTTTATCTTCCAGCGCATTTGCTTTCGAGAGGCTTGGCAGTAGCACCGTGGCAATCGCAACACCCAGCAAAGCCGTCGGAAATTCCATCAAACGATCTGCATATGAAAGCCAAGACACGCTTCCCACAGCAAGATGTGAAGCAATATTCGTGTTGATGATGAGTGATAGCTGAGCCACTGAGACTCCAAACAGTGCCGGTAACATCAAGCGCAATACTTTTTTCGCGCCCGGGTGATTCCAAGCCTGATTGATCTTGCTAAACCCCAACCCAATTCTGGGGAGCATGCCGATTTTTTTAAGAGCAGGTATCTGAATAGCCAGCTGAGTGATGCCACCAACAATCACGCCAATACCTAAAGCGTAAATGGGCGTTTCAAAGTAAGGGGAAAGCAACCATGATGAAAAGATCATCGATAAGTTAAGTAGAACCGGTGTGAACGCCGGAACTGCAAATTTCTTATAGGTATTCAAGATGCCTGCTGACAGTGACACCATCGAAATGAGGCCGATGTAGGGGAACATGATCCGGGTCAACGTCAAACTGGCTTCATGAGCTCCTGTTTCACGAATGCCTGAAGCCACCAAGAAAATGATCCAAGGCGCGCCAATCACTCCCAAAATCACGGTTGCCAGCAATGCCCAAAATAACAGGGTGGCAATTGCGCTGACCATCAAGGTGGTACCTTCCTTGCCCTCTTTGGTGTTGGTTTCGCTTAAAACAGGCACAAATGCCTGAGAAAACGCTCCCTCGGCAAATAAACGCCTCAATAAATTGGGGATTCTGAAGGCCACATTGAAGGCGTCAGTCCACTCTGAGGCCCCGTAAGTTCTAGCTATGAGGGTTTCTCTGAGCAATCCCGTGATGCGGGAAAGCATGGTAAAGCTACTGATTTTTGCGGCGGCTGATAATAAGTTCACAGGCATAGTTTTACAGATTTCTGGCGGGGGTGGTAGCCTTCCTCAGGATAAGTTATAATCTTTTTCTTTTGGCAATACCCCTTAAGGTTATAAATATGGCAAATACCGCCCAAGCTCGTAAACGTGCCCGCCAGGCAGTTTCTCAAAATGAACACAACACCAGCTTGCGTTCACGTCTTCGCACAGCTATCAAGTCTGTACGTAAAGCCGTAGATGCTGGTGATAAAGCTGCTGCAGCCAAGGTTTTCCAAGCTGCACAGGCAACTATCGACAAGATTGCAGACAAAAAAGTTGTGCATAAAAACACTGCTGCGCGAACAAAATCACGCTTATCTGCTGCTGTTAAGGGCATGACTGCTTAATTCAGGTCAGTTTTAAAAAAGCCCGTTCCCTTATCCGGAGCGGGTTTTTTGTTTCTAGTTGTTTGATTTTATTGGGATTTCGCAAGCCTCAACAATCGGAAGATTGTTATCTTTGGCAAAGTTTTTCACGAAATCCATGGCTTTTGGCTCAATATCCCTTAAGCGCTCATCGACAACCACGCACTTTGTGCCCGCAATGATGGTGGGTTTAACAAAAGGTGAATAGGTGAAGCGAGGGTCACTAGTATCATTTTCTGGTCGAAATTGAGCCATGACACCGCAAAGTCTTTCAGCCCAGTCACTGGGACGAAATGGCTTACCGTCTTCAGTGAGACCTTGGATAAAGAATTGTTTGGTCGTCACGATGTGTATGCGGTATAAATGAATTATCGGTTAGGGGAAACCCCGTATTTTAGCAGTCTAAAACTATTGTGAATCAATTATTTAGTTAATCGGGTATTTGAAATTTATGGCGTCAAATCTTGCTGTTAGACATTATTTGCAGTTCACTGACTTCAGTGCGGATGATTACGCTTATCTTTTAGAAAGAGCCGCTTTTTTAAAGGCTAAATTTAAAAGATACGAAACCTGGCACCCTCTTCATGACCGAACCTTGGCCATGATTTTTGAAAAAAACTCCACGCGCACCAGACTGTCTTTTGAGGCGGGCATTCATCAATTGGGTGGTCACGCTGTATTTTTGAACACCAAAGATACCCAATTGGGTCGTGGTGAGCCAGTTGAGGACGCAGCTCAAGTGATTTCACGCATGACTGACATCATCATGATCAGAACATTTGGCCAAGACATCATCGAGCGTTTTGCTGCTCATTCACGTGTGCCAGTGATCAATGGTTTGACGAATGAATATCACCCTTGCCAAGTATTGGCTGACATCTTCACGTATGTAGAGCACCGTGGCAGTATCAAAGGGAAGACGGTTGCATGGGTGGGTGATGCTAATAACATGGCCTATACCTGGATTCAAGCGGCTGAGATTTTAGATTTCAAGGTGAATTTCTCTGCCCCTTCGGCTTATCAACTTGATCAAAAGATGTTGAGCCCAAATGCCAAGAAATATTTAACAATTTTTGAACATCCTGCTGACGCATGTCGTGGCGCTGATTTGGTGACCACCGATGTATGGACCAGCATGGGTTACGAAGATGAGAACCAAATTCGCTTGAAAGCCTTCAATGGCTGGATGGTCAATGACGAGTTGATGACTGCGGCTAACTCAGATGCATTGTTCATGCATTGCTTACCTGCCCACAGAGGCGAAGAGGTTTCTGCCTCAGTGATTGATGGGCCTCAAAGCGTTGTTTGGGATGAGGCTGAAAATCGTCTACATGTGCAAAAAGCCTTGATGGAGTTTTTGCTTTGCGGCAAGTTGTAATTTTTACTTAAACTTTAATTAGATAAATATGTCAGATATTAAAAAAGTTGTTCTAGCTTATTCTGGTGGCTTAGATACCAGCGTTATTTTGAAATGGTTGCAAGATACCTATCAATGCGAAATCGTGACCTTCACGGCCGAGTTGGGTCAAGGTGAAGAGCTTGAGCCAGCAAGATCAAAGGCGCTTAAATTCGGCATCAAGCCTGAAAACATTTTTATTGATGATTTGCGCGAAGAGTTTGTCAGGGATTTTGTTTTCCCAATGTTTCGTGCCAACACCGTCTATGAAGGCGAGTATTTATTGGGCACATCCATTGCTCGCCCATTGATTGCAAAACGTCAAATTGAGATTGCACGTCAAACTGGTGCTGATTCTGTGTCACATGGCGCAACAGGCAAGGGTAACGATCAGGTTCGTTTTGAGCTTGGCTACTATTCACTAGAGCCGTCTATCAAAGTGGTTGCCCCTTGGCGCGAGTGGGATTTGTTATCACGTGAAAAGCTATTAGCTTATGCAGAGCAACATGGCATTCCAGTTGAAATGAAACACAAGCAAGGTGGTGCGCCATATTCAATGGACGCAAACTTGTTGCACATCAGCTACGAAGGTCGTCACCTTGAAGATCCAAAAGCCGAGGCTGAAGAATCTATGTGGCGTTGGACTGTATCGCCAGAGCAGGCTCCTGATGCTCCTGAGTACCTCGATATTGAATTCGAGCGTGGTGATGCGATTGCGATTAACGGCAAGCGTTATAAAGCCCATGAAATGCTAGCTGAGCTAAACAAAATCGGCGGCAAGCATGGCATTGGCCGCTTAGACCTTGTTGAGAACCGCTATGTTGGTATGAAGAGCCGTGGTTGCTATGAAACCCCTGGCGGCACAATTCTTTTGAAGGCTCACAGAGGTATCGAAAGTATTACTTTAGATCGCGAAGTGGCTCATTTGAAAGATGATTTGATGCCGCGTTATGCCAGCATGATTTACAACGGATATTGGTGGGCGCCAGAGCGTGTGGCCATTCAGACATTGATTGATCATACCCAACAGAGCGTGAGTGGCTTTGTGCGCGTGAAGTTGTACAAAGGTTCTGTCACGGTGGTTGCGCGTGATTCTAAAAACACTTTATTTGATCAAACCATTGCAACGTTTGAAGATGACGATGGCGCCTACAACCAAGCCGATGCCGGTGGATTCATTAAATTAAATGCTTTACGTATGCGCATCGCTGCCAATGCACGTCGCAAACGTGGTTCTTAATCAATCAGAGATTAAAAGGGTAAGACATGCAATTCGATCAAGTAACAGTTAATAAAAAAGCCAATGTTTTTTTTGAAGGTAAATGTGTCTCTCACACAGTCACATTAGCCAATGGCGAGCGCAAGTCTGTTGGCGTGATTTTGCCAAGCACATTGCGTTTTGATTTAACAACCAAAGAAGTGATGGAAGTGGTTGATGGCACTGCTCACGTGAGCATCAACGGTGCACCAGA
>CAMBJN010000045.1 GCA_945867755.1 Polynucleobacter meluiroseus | reverse complement strand
AAGCTTGGATTCCCATTTTTTGGCTTGGGGTTTGTACCAATGGGCCTCGTCTGAGTCATAATTACGGACATGAAAGTTACTCAAATACGCCAAAATTTCTTAAAGTTCTTTGAATCCAAGGGCCATCAAGTTGTCTCGTCCAGCCCGGTCGTTCCTGGCGATGATCCAACATTGTTGTTCACCAACGCGGGCATGAATCAATTCAAAGATGTTTTCTTGGGTTTTGATAAGCGCCCCTATAACAGAGCAACCACATCACAGAAATGTATCCGTGCAGGTGGTAAGCACAATGACTTAGACAATGTAGGTTACACCGCGCGTCATCACACTTTCTTTGAGATGTTGGGTAATTTCTCTTTTGGTGATTACTTTAAAAAAGATGCCATCAGTTACGCTTGGGAACTATTGACCACTGTTTATAAGTTGCCGGCAGAAAAGTTGTGGGTGACTGTTTATGCCGAAGATGACGAGGCATATGAGATTTGGCAAAAAGAAATTGGTGTCCCCGCTGAAAGAATCATCCGTATTGGTGACAACAAAGGTGGTCGTTACGCATCAGATAACTTTTGGATGATGGGTGACACAGGCCCTTGTGGCCCTTGTACAGAAATATTTTTTGATCATGGCGACCACATTGCCGGAGGCCCTCCAGGCAGCCCTGACGAAGATGGCGATCGTTATATCGAAATCTGGAATAACGTCTTCATGCAATTCAACCGCGATGAAGATGGTGTGATGCATCCACTGCCCAAGCCAAGTGTTGACACGGGTATGGGGCTTGAGCGAATTGCTGCAGTTTTACAACATGTTCACTCAAACTACGAAATCGATTTATTTGTTAATTTACTCAATGCTGCAAAAGCGGCTGTTGATGGTGCTGGTGCTGGCAACTGTGATGCCAACAGTCCTTCCCTTAAAGTAATTGCAGACCATATTCGCGCATGCTCATTCACCGTTGCAGACGGTGTGATTCCGGGTAATGCGGGACGTGGTTACGTTTTACGTCGTATCACTCGTCGCGCAATTCGCCACGGTTACAAATTGGGTGCGAGGGCTCCATTCTTCCACAAGATCGTTGCTGCCTTGGTTCAAGAAATGGGAGAGGCTTATCCAGAGTTGAAGGCCAACCAAACAAGAGTCACAGAAGTACTAAAGCAAGAAGAAGAAAGATTCTTCCAAACAATCACGAACGGTATGGAAATTCTTGAAACTGCTTTAACCAATAGTTCAAAAGTGATTGATGGTGAGACTGCATTTAAGTTGCATGACACCTTTGGTTTCCCACTCGATTTAACTGCGGACGTCTGTCGTGAGCGCGGAGTGACGGTGGATGAAGCTGGCTTTCAAGTGGCCATGAATCGTCAGCGTGACCAAGCGCGCGCTGCAGGTAAATTCAAAATGGCACAAGGTCTTGAATACAGCGGGGCGCCGACCGTGTTTCACGGTTATGACACTTTGAATAAAGAATCCGCCAAAGTGTTGGCGCTTTATATTGATGGTTCGCAAGTCAAGTCAATCAAAGCAGGCGATAGCGCTGTTTTGGTTTTAGATAACACACCTTTCTATGCTGAATCTGGCGGTCAAGTCGGTGATGCTGGCGAGTTGCGCAATCAATCTAGTTTGTTTGAAGTTGAAGACACGCTGAAGATTCAGGCAGATGTGTTTGGTCATCATGGCCAGGTACTTGAAGGTGAAATCAAAGTGGGCGATCAACTCAATGCCAAAGTCAATGCAGAAAGACGCGCAAGAACCATTCGTCATCACAGCGCCACCCATTTGATGCACAAAGCATTGCGTGAAGTATTGGGCGCACATGTCTCACAAAAAGGTTCATTGGTAGATGCTGATAAGACACGTTTTGACTTCACGCAATCTACTGCGATGACACCAGAACAGATTGCTCAGGTAGAGCAGTTGGTGAATGCTGAAATTCTTGCGAATGCAGCAACCTCAGCCAAAGTGATGAGCTTGGATGATGCTCAAAAAACTGGTGCCATGATGTTGTTCGGTGAAAAATACGGCGAGTCTGTCCGCGTTTTAGAAATTGGTTCGTCCAAAGAATTATGTGGTGGTACGCATGTTCAAAGAACGGGCGATATTGGTATTTTTAAAATATTGTCAGAAAGCGGTGTTGCTGCAGGCATTCGCCGCGTTGAGGCAATCACTGGTGACCGTGCGCTGGCTTATTTGCAAAAACTAGACACTCAGATCAATCAATTGGCCATTAGCTTAAAAGCAACTCCAAGTGATTTGGCTCAGAGAGTCACTCAGCTTCAAGATCACGCACGTTCTTTGGAAAAAGAATTGGAGCGCCTAGGATCTAAGCTCGCTGCTAGTCAGGGTGATGAATTAATGTCACAAGCCGTTGAGGTGAATGGTGTAAAAATTCTAGCCGTTCAACTGGAAGGCGCAGACGCCAAAGTTTTAAGAGAAACCCTAGATCAACTTAAAAATAAATTGAAGACGGCCGCCATTGTTTTGGCTTCTGTTCAAGATGGAAAAGTTCAATTGGCTGCAGGTGTGACTGCAGACACGATTGCCAAGGTCAAAGCTGGTGATTTGGTGAATCACGTGGCCCAACAAGTCGGCGGTAAGGGCGGTGGTAAGCACGATATGGCAATGGCTGGCGGTACCGATCCAAAGGGCCTCACAGTGGCTCTAAAGAGTGTTCAAGCCTGGGTATCAGAGCGTTTATGAGTCAGCACGTAGATAAAGAAGTTGATGCCAGTGGGCTTAATTGCCCACTGCCAATTTTGCGCGCCAAAAAAGCATTAGCAGAAATGCAAAGTGGAGAAGTTCTTAAAGTGACAGCAACCGATGCAGGTGCTGAGCAAGATTTCCCAACCTTTGCCAAGCACACCGGCAATGAATTGCTGCTTACTGAGAAATTAGCAGACGCTTTTGTTTTTTATCTCAAGCGCCGCTAATTCATTTAACGAGTTTTAAGAAACTCGCTAAAACCATCCTTGACTTCCGGGTGACGCAAGGCAAAGTCCACAGTGGCTTTTAAATAACCTAGTTTGCTGCCGCAGTCATAGCGTACGCCTTCGTATTCATAGGCCAACACCTGCTCTTGACTCAGCAGTGATTGAATTGCATCGGTTAACTGTAATTCGCCACCTGCGCCTGGCTTGATCGTTTTGATGTGATCAAAAATTCTTGAAGACAAAATGTAGCGACCCACAACGCCCATATTGGATGGGGCATCTGCAGGAGCTGGTTTTTCAACAATACCGCTTAGTTTATAAACATGCTCGTCAAATAACTTGCCGTCAATCACACCGTATGACTTACTTTGTTCAGGTGAGATTTTTTCAACACCCAAGATAGAGCTGCGATAGTGTTGGTATTGGTCAACCATCTGCTTCATCACAGGCACTTTGCCATCCAGTAAGTCGTCCGCTAAGATCACAGCAAACGCTTCGTCGCGGATTAATTTTTCAGCACATAAAACAGCATGGCCTAAACCAAGAGCCTCTGGCTGTCTGACATAGACGCAGTCAACATGACTGGGTTTGATATTACGAACCAATGCCAGCAAATCTTGTTTGTTTTTAGCTTCAAGTTCAGCCTCAAGCTCATAAGCCTTATCGAAGTGATCTTCAATCGCACGCTTGCTGCGACCTGTGACAAAAATCATTTCAGTGATGCCAGCAGCCATGGCTTCTTCAACGGCGTACTGAATCAGTGGCTTATCAACCACATTCAACATTTCTTTGGGGCTCGCTTTGGTTGCCGGCAAAAATCTTGTGCCAAGACCCGCAACCGGGAAAACCGCTTTGGTGATAGTTGTATTCATATTAGGATGGTAAACGACTTAATTGACTATTCAGTTTTTCTAATAAAGACTCAAAATCAGCCAAACGCTGCTTCTCTTGAGTCACCACTGCTTCAGGGGCTCTAGCCACAAAGCTTTCATTGTTTAATTTTGAATTAGCTTTATTGATTTCTGCGCTGATGCGCTCAATCTCTTTGCTCAAACGGGCTTTCTCTGCGCCAGCATCAATTTCAACTTTGAGCAAAATTTTGGTATTACCCACAATTGCCACCGGTGCGCCTGCGCCATCTTTTTCTAGGCTGACATCATCTTCGTAAATTTTTACTTCTGATAATTTTGCTAATGCCTGAATATACGGCGCTGCAATTTTCAAGAACTCAGAGTCGCCTTTAATGAACAAGGGTACGCGTTGTGCTGGCGAGATTTGCATTTCACCTCTGAGATTACGGCAAGCGTCTACCAAAGCCTTGACTTCGGCAACCCAAGCTTCGCTCTTTGCGCACATTTTTTCTGGCTGAGCGATTGGGTAAGCTTGCAATGCAATGGTTTGCTTTTCTTGTTTCTCAAGATCCTTGCCAGACATTGGACCAACAATTTGCCATAACTCTTCGGTGATGAATGGAATCACTGGATGGGCTAAGCGCAAGATAGTCTCAAGTACACGCAAAAGTGTTCTGCGTGTGGCACGTTGTTGTGCTGGCGTGCCATTTTGCAATTGAACCTTGGCAAGCTCTAAATACCAATCGCAATACTCATCCCAAACAAACTGGTAGATGGAGCTTGAAATATTGTCAAAACGATAATCTTGGAACCCTTTAGCAATATCAGCTTCTGTTTTTTGCAATAGAGAAACAATCCACTTGTCTGCAGGTGAAAAATCCAAATAACCATCTGGACCACATTCACCAACGCATTGGGCAATACCATTATCTTCAGGTGTGCCTGGGCAGTTCATCAGAACAAAGCGAGTGGCATTCCATAGCTTGTTACAGAAATTTCGGTAACCTTCACAACGCTTCTGATCAAAATTGATATTTCTACCAAGTGTTGCCATTGATGCAAAAGTAAATCTCAAGGCATCTGTACCAAAAGCAGGGATGCCATCCGGAAACTCCTTTTTGGTTTTCTTGGCGATGCTTTCGGCTTGTTTAGGATTCATCAAGCCAGTCGTGCGCTTAGCGAGCAAGGTATCCAAATCAATGCCATCAATCAAATCGATGGGGTCCAAAGTGTTGCCCTTGGACTTACTCATCTTCTGACCTTCGGCGTCGCGCACCAACCCATGAACGTAAACAGTTTCAAATGGGACCTTGCCAGTGAAGTGGCAAGTCATCATAACCATGCGAGCCACCCAGAAGAAAATAATGTCAAAGCCTGTCACCAATGCTGATGATGGTAAGAAATGAGCCAGTTCAGGCGTTTTGTTTGGCCAACCCAATGATGAGAACGGCACCAGAGCTGAACTGAACCAGGTGTCTAAAACATCTTCATCACGGCACAAAGAGCCTGTATAGCCATTGGCTTTGGCTTTTGCCGTGGCCTCTGCTTCTGTGCGTGCCACAACGATCTTGCCGTCTTCTTGATACCAAGCGGGGATTTGATGACCCCACCAGAGTTGACGTGAGATACACCAATCTTGAATGCCCTCTAACCATTGGTTATAGGTGGTGGTCCAGTTCTCAGGAACAAATTTCACATCGCCACACTTCACCGCATCCAAAGCTGCCTCAGCAATTGATTTGCCTGGACGGTACAGATTGTGCTCAGTCGGTTTAGACATCGCCACGAACCACTGATCGGTGAGCATTGGTTCAATCACAGACTTGGTGCGATCACCACGAGGAACCATCAAGGTATGCGGCTGAACTTTTTCCAGTAAACCCAAACCTTCAAGATCAGTAACAATCAACTTGCGCGCTGCAAAGCGATCAAGACCTTGATATTTCTTAGGCGCTTGTTCATTGATCTTGGCATCTAAGGTCAAAATATTGATCATCTCTAATTGATGACGCAATCCAACAGCGTAGTCATTGAAGTCGTGAGCTGGCGTTACTTTGACAACACCAGTACCAAATTCTTTATCCACATAATCATCAGCAATGATTGGGATCTTTCTGTCTGAAAGAGGGAGATTGACTGTTTGACCAATTAAATGCTTGTAGCGCTCATCTTCCGGATGAATCATCACAGCCACGTCACCCAGCATCGTCTCAGGACGAGTGGTGGCCACTGTGAGGTGTCCTTGACCATTGGATAGGGGATAGCGAATGTGCCACATCGAACCTTGTTCTTCTTCGCTTTCAACTTCTAGGTCAGAAACAGCTGTGCCTAAAACAGGGTCCCAGTTCACCAAACGTTTACCGCGATAAATCAAACCTTGATCATACAAACTGACAAACACTTCAACCACTGCTTGGGACATTTTGTCGTCCATCGTGAAGTATTCACGGCTCCAATCAATGGAGGCCCCCAGGCGTCTGATTTGATTGGTGATGGTCGACCCGGATTGTTCTTTCCAGGCCCATACTTTTTCTAAGAATTTTTCACGACCTAAATCGTGCCTTGAAATCTTTTGTGCGTCCAATTGTCTTTCGACGACGATTTGTGTAGCAATACCTGCGTGGTCAGTACCGGGAACCCAAAGCGTGTTTTTGCCTTGCATGCGAGCATGTCTTGCCAGACCATCCATGATGGTTTGATTGAAGGCATGACCCATGTGAAGGGTGCCAGTGACGTTCGGTGGCGGCAATTGGATACAAAAACTATCCTTTTGATCATTCAAAGTGGCGGTGGCAATACCACTTTTTTCCCACTCAGGACCACATTGGGCCTCGAGTTGGGAGGGTTCGAAAGATTTAGCTAGGTCAGAAAGATTTTTAGGCATAAGCCCGAATTATAATTTTTTGTTGAACCTAAAGGCGAATGTGACGAATATTCTTAATAATTTAAATCCAGAACAGCTCGAAGCTGTGACATTGTCCCCTGTTAATGAGGCGGGTAACTGTCAATCAGCCATGATTTTAGCTGGTGCTGGCAGCGGTAAAACAAAGGTATTAACCACCAGGATTGCTTGGTTGATTCAGACGGGTCAGGCATCCCCGATAGGTGTCTTGGCCGTGACCTTTACGAATAAGGCCGCTAAAGAGATGCTGACGCGCCTTTCTGCGATGATGCCCATCAACACCAGGGGCATGTGGGTTGGTACTTTCCACGGTCTTTGCAATCGTTTATTGAGAGCCCATCACAAGGATGCGGGCCTACCATCCACTTTCCAGATTTTGGACACCCAAGATCAATTGTCCGCCATCAAGCGACTTTTAAAGTCACTCAAAATTGATGATGAAAAATATCCACCGAAGCAACTCCAATACTTTATTGCTCATGCCAAAGAAAAAGGCGCGCGCGCCAAAGACATGGATCGTGGCGATTCTTTTCAAAACACCATGGTTGAGCTTTACCAGGCATATGAAGAGCAGTGCCAGCGCGAAGGTGTGGTTGATTTTGCTGAGTTACTGCTGCGCAGCTATGAGCTTTTAAAACATCACCAGCCGATTCGTGAGCATTACCAAGAACGATTCCGTCATATTTTGGTAGACGAGTTTCAAGATACCAATGCCTTGCAATACGCATGGCTAAAGCTTCTATCTGGGCACGGCACATCAAACCCATGTTCTGTATTTGCCGTGGGTGATGACGATCAAAGTATTTACGCTTTCAGGGGCGCTGATGTTGAGAACATGAAATTGTTTGAACGCCACTTCAAGCCATACTTGGTGAAGCTTGAGCAGAACTATCGCTCCTACGGGCACATCCTAGACGCTGCCAATCATTTGATTGCCAACAACACAGAGCGTTTGGGTAAAAATCTCAGAACCGATGCAGGTCATGGTGAGCCCGTGAGGGTCTATGAGGCGGCCACCGATGGAACTGAAGCCGCATGGATGGTCGATGAAATAAAGAGCTTGATCAATACAGGCAGCATGCGTACTGAGATTGCCATTTTGTACCGCAGCAATGCTCAGTCACGCATCATCGAGCACGGATTATTTTCTGCGGGCATTCCTTATCGCGTTTATGGCGGTTTGCGATTTTTTGAACGAGCCGAGATCAAACACGCTTTGGCCTATTTGCGTTTACTAGAGAATCCCAATGACGACACTTCCTTTGCGCGAGTGGTTAATTTTCCAACCCGAGGCATTGGAGCTAAAAGCATTGAAACTTTGCAAGACAGTGCCAAATTAAATAATTGTTCTTTTTATGCGGCGGCTCCTTACTTAGAAGGTAAAGCTGGAACATCTATTTCAGCATTTGTGCGCTTGATTGATCATATGCGTGATGCCACACGTCACAACACCTTACCTGAGACAGTTGATTACGTGATTCAGCACAGCGGTTTGATTCAGCATTATTTGACGGAGCGTGAAGGCCAAGATCGAGTAGAGAACTTACAAGAATTAGTGAATGCCGCAACAGCTTTTATTGCTGAAGAGGGCTTTGCTCAAGACACGGTGGCAGGCACAGATCAGAATGAAGTGATCACTGAGATGTCGCCCCTCGCTGGTTTCTTGGCGCATGCCTCGCTTGAGGCTGGCGATAACCAAGCGCAGGCTGGCCAGGATGCTGTTCAATTGATGACGGTGCATGCCGCTAAAGGTCTTGAGTTCACCAATGTATTCATCACTGGTTTAGAAGAAGGCTTATTCCCTCATGAAAACAGCATCAATGAAGATGATGGTTTAGAAGAAGAGCGACGTTTGATGTACGTGGCCATCACAAGGGCCAAAGAAAGATTATTTTTGTCTCATACCCAATCAAGATTACTGCATGGTCAGGTGAGATATAACTTACCATCAAGATTTTTAGATGAGTTGCCGGCAGAATCGTTGAAGCATTTGACACCTAAAAATAAAGATGCGCGCTGGGGTAGCGGCACAACCACCACCAGAATGCCGTCGTGGTCTGAAGGCAGTGATTGGGGCGGTCCAACAGCAACAATTCCAATGTCTTCCAGAAATAGTGCTATCACAGTGCCCATCAGCAGTTTGCCTCAAAGAGATAATGGGCATAACTTTAGAGTGGGACAAAGTGTGTTTCACACTAAGTTTGGTGAGGGAAGAATTTTGGCCATTGAAGGTCAGGCTGATCAAGCCAAGGCCAATGTGAACTTCAATCGTCATGGCCCCAAATGGTTGCAATTGGCGATTGCTAAATTAACCGCCATTGACTGATCATTCTTTGTTGAAGCAAGCCTTCCAGGTGGCAAAGAATGAACAGTACATGACTGTCAGTGCTGCCATTGAATAAGGTGGGATGATGAATGGAATGGCAGTTCTGAGACCAATGCCATCAAGAAATGCTTCCAAGAAAAATGGCACGGCAACAATGAAGACCGCCCAAATCATCAAATAAAAAATAAAGGCGGCTTTATTGGTCCAGCAA
>CAMBJN010000044.1 GCA_945867755.1 Polynucleobacter meluiroseus | reverse complement strand
TGAACCAACGCCCAGCAAACCCAGCCAGAGAAAACGAATTTTGTTCTGCCAAATAGGACTGTCAGATTTAAATAATTTCCAAGCAATGGGTAACAGGATCAGTCCAGCCAGTAGCCAACGCAGTGTATTGAGCATGATGGGAGAAATCTCGCCCACTGCCAAACGCCCCACAATGGCATTGCCTGCCCAAAGGATCGTGGGCAATACCAAGTAAAAGATAACGCGGGGCGTTAATGGACTCATTGAACAACTTCCATTGTCAGAATGACTAAAGATGGCGATGCTAGCATGTCTGATCTAACGGATTGCTCATTTTGCTGCTCTTGGGTATCCTCACCTTATTAGAAGAAGGTCATCATGAATCAAGACGAACGCATCACCAACCTAGAAATCAAGTTAAGCTTTTCTGAAGACTTGCTAGAAGAGTTAAATCAAACTGTCTTTAAACAACAGCAGCGCATTGAATTATTAGTAAAAGAAATACAAGCGCTCAAATTGCAGATGGCGAGCAATATGCCATCAGATGGAAACAGCCCTGGAGACGAGAGACCGCCCCACTATTGATGTTTGATTAAGGCTTGCGCCTGATCAAGACTTTTGTGCCAAACCTTCCATGGCCAAAGCGTAACCTTGGATACCAAAGCCCACAACAATGCCTGCAGCCACTGGTGAAATATAAGAGTGGTGTCTGAAGGCTTCGCGCGCATGCACGTTAGAGATGTGCACCTCAATCACAGGTAAGTCACTCATGGCAGCAATGGCGTCATGCAAAGCCACTGAGGTATGAGTGTAAGCACCAGGGTTAAACACAATGCCCTGCACCTTGCCAGCACGATGAGCCAAGCCAGCTTCCTGAATCTTATCGATCAACGGACCTTCATGATTGCTCTGTAAAAACTCAACGTCAAAGCCCAAGCGTTTCGCTGTGTCTTTGCAAAGGGTTTCTACATCCGCCAAAGTACTTGAACCATACTTTTCTGGCTCACGTGTACCCAAGAGGTTCAAATTAGGGCCGTTAAGGACAATGATTTTTTTCATGATGATTGAAGTATAGCGCTGATAAATTGCTTATTCCAAGCACTTCTGGTGGATTTTTTTGGTCTGCTTTAAGGCTGTTCTGAGACTATCTAGATCTATTTCCAGCGCTCACAGCTCACTTCAATGGTGCCTTGATGGCTGCTCAGCATCAAATGCTCATCTTGGATGGTGGCCTGTATTTGCATGCTGCGCTCAGCCCAACGAGCCAACTCTTGAGAAATATCCGAGGGCACACGGTAAACCGATAGCTTGTCCATGCGCGTGAGCTTGTTCTGTATGCCCTTCCACCAAACTTCGGCAGCATGATGGTAGGTATAGACCACGACCTTGTCTGATTTTGAGCAAGCTCGGCTCAAGGGCTTCTCTTCTGGTTGCCCAACTTCAACCCATAAACGCGTTTGTCCTGTGAAATCCTTTAACCAAACATCGGGTTCATCAGGGTCGGATAAGCCTGCACCAAAGACCAATTGACCATCGCCTTGGCAAAGGTCATTCAAAAGATGGGCATTGAATGACAAGGCCAATAAACGCATCATCATGCGCTCATCAGTTTCGCTGGGATGTCTGGCCAAAGTTAAGCTGTGGTCAGCGTAATAGGCATGGTCAATATCAGCGACTGAGAGAGTGACTTTGAAGATGGTGGATTTAATGGCCATGAATGTTTCAGTTTTCTGTGCAATTTCACAGGAGTCTGCGAAAATACCATTATGAAGCAATCAAACACCCCCGAAGAGTATTTGGCTCCCGAAAAGCCGAGTAAGTCTGAAATAAAGCGTCGTTTAGAGGCCAGACAGTATCTTGCTGAAGAAATCAGTCAGATGTCTGATAAATGGAAACTCATGCCAATACCCGAACGCCTCTTAAATGCTCTCAAACAAACACCCAATGTGAGAACCCATGGTGGCATCAGACGCCATATTCAATATTTGGGCAAAATCATGGGTGCCATGAGCGAGGAAGAAGTTGATGGCATCAAACAAGCCTTGATTGGCATTGTGGGCACCAAAAAAGCCAGTAAGATGAAAATCTAAATTATTGTTATTGATTGGAGACCTTTATGAAAATCACCAGTTCAAGCTTTCAAGATCAGTCTGTTATTCCAGGTCAGTATGCTTTTGCAATCAAAGATCCCAACACACACATCACCCTATCAAGCAATGAAAATCCTCATTTGGCTTGGTCAGACTTTCCCAAAGACACCCAATCATTTGCCTTGATTTGTCATGACCCTGATGTACCAAGCAAGGGTGATGATGTGAATCAAGAAGGCAAAGTGGTGCCTGCAAGTTTGCCACGCGTTGATTTTTACCATTGGGTTTTAGTGAACATTCCAAGTGCTGTTCAAGCAATTGCTGCCGGCACCCATAGCAACAGCATCACAGGCAAAGGTAAATCAGCAGAGCAAAGTCCAGTGGGCACACCAGGCATCAATGACTACACTGCGTGGTTCAAAGGAGACGCTTCAATGGAAGGTCTTTACTTTGGCTACGATGGTCCCTGCCCTCCATGGAACGATGCGATCAAGCATCACTATGTTTTCACGGTCTATGCGCTCAATACCGCTGAAGTTGCTTTGAAGGGCCCATTCACAGGTGCAGAAGCATTGGCAACAATCAAACCGCACATCGCTGCACAAGCAAGCATCACGGGTATTTACAGCTTGAACCCAAGCGTGGTGATTTAATTAAATAATCTTTAACTAAATTTTTAACTTATTACTCAGCCTCGGCTAATTCAGGTCGAGGCTGATTTTTTTCAGTTTGCATGGTCGCCAGAATGGCTACGCCACACAGCACCACTGCCATCCCTATGATTTGAATGAGGGTGATTTTTTCACCCAAGAAAAACCATCCAAGAAATATTGTTGCAATCGGTCCCAACATACCAGCTTGTGCAGTCAGGCTTGATCCAATTCGATTGACCGCGATCATCACCATCAGCATAGGCATGAAGGTACAAAACAAAGCGTTGAAGAGACTCAACTGATACACCTCAGGCACTTGCGTCCATAAATTTGTGGGATTCAAGATCAATGCTTGAGCGGTGCTGAAAAATGTTGACGATGCACTGGCATATGCAACCAAGCGAATGCTTCCCACTCGCCCCACAATCTCGCCAGCAAAGATCAAATAGACGGCATAAGAGATGGCGCTCAAAAATACCAGCATGCCACCCCAAGCAATTGATGGGCCCATGGTGTGAAGGTCGTGTGAAAACACAATGATCACGCCTGCGTAGGCAAGCACCAAAGCCAACCACTGCTGTGTCTGAATTTTCTTTTTCAGAAAGAGCATTGAGATCAACAAGACAATCGTGGGGTTGAGGTAGAGAATGATTCTCTCTAGTCCAACGGTGATGTATTGCAATCCCAAGAAATCTAAATAACTTGAAAGGTAATACCCCACAAAGCCCAAAAAGATGATGCTCAAGATGTCATGTTTGGCCATGGGTGATGGTTGATGATGGCGCGATGACCACCACACCGCCACCCAGAAAAATGGCAAAGAAAAAAGCATTCTCAAAGACAACACGGTGGCGGCATCGACCCCATATTGATAGCAAAGTTTGACCACGATTGCTTTGGCCGAGAACAAAATGGATCCTAATCCAGCAATGAGCAGCGAGCTGAGAAGAAAAGATCTTTGCATGCGTTCGACTTTAAAGGGGCTTTATTGAGTATGAAAGATTAAATGACCAAACGCCTAGCGAGAGACGTTCAATTGCTATGCTGAAACAGCCTGTAGTGTAAGCGAGCAGAAAGTGCTTAAAAAGCCTAAAATACAGCCCGTGAACGCACCTTTCAATCCCTCTCTGATCCCTAGCTCGCCAAGATTAGATTCTTACCCTAAATATTGGGCTGAATGTTTTGGTACTGCCCCCTTCTTGCCGATGAGCCGAGAAGAGATGGATAAGCTTGGCTGGGATAGCTGCGACATCATCATTGTGACTGGGGATGCTTATGTTGATCACCCAAGTTTTGGCATGGCCATCATTGGTCGCTTGCTTGAGGCACAAGGCTTTCGAGTCGGCATCATTGCTCAACCAGATTGGCAATCAGCCGATCCGTTCAAGGCCCTAGGCCAACCCAATTTGTTTTATGGCGTCGCTGCTGGCAACATGGATTCGATGATCAATCGTTACACGGCTGAACGCAAAGTTCGCAGTGACGATGCTTACACAGCGGGTGGCATGGGTGGTAAGAGACCCGATCGCTGTTCCTTGGTTTATGCCCAGCGCTGCCGTGAAGCCTACCCTGATACCCCTATAGTAATGGGGGGTATTGAAGCCTCATTGCGTCGTATTGCGCACTACGACTACTGGCAGGACAAGGTACGTCGCTCTATTTTGATTGATGCAAAAGCCGATATTTTGCTTTACGGCAATGCTGAAAGAGCCGTGGTTGAAATTGCTCATCGCTTGGCCAAGGGTGAAAAGATCGCTGACATCAATGACATTCGTGCCACTGCTTTTGTCAGACGTCACCCTGCACCAGGTTTCACAGAAATTGATTCAAGCACAGTGGATGTCCCAGGGGTGATTGATGCGGCGATCAATCCTTACCTAACACCAGATGAGCAAGCCAAAGAACAAGGCACCAGCTGTAAAAAGACCGATGGCACTCTTGAGAAAGAACCAGCTGTTCAAGCCATCACAGTTGTACCAACTGCCAGAAAACGTTTAGAGCGTGACAATACCGTGATTCGTCTTCCAAGCTATGAGGCTGTGAAGCGTGATCCAGTACTTTACGCACACGCCAGTCGCGTGCTTCATTTAGAAACCAATCCAGGCAATGCCCGTGCATTGGTGCAACAACATGGTGAAGGTGCTTCAATCAGAGATGTTTGGTTGAACGCTCCTGCTGTGCCACTGACCACCGATGAGATGGATTCGGTATTTGATTTGCCTTACGCCAGAGCGCCTCACCCATCTTATGGTGATGCAAAGATTCCGGCATGGGACATGATTCGTTTTTCTGTGAACATCATGCGCGGTTGCTTTGGTGGCTGTACCTTCTGTTCGATTACAGAGCACGAAGGTCGAATCATTCAGAACCGTTCTTCTGAGTCAATCATCAAAGAGATTGAAGATATTCGCGATAAGGTCCCTGGCTTTACAGGCATCATTTCTGACTTGGGTGGTCCAACTGCCAATATGTACCGCATCGCTTGTAAATCAAAAGAGATTGAGGCGCACTGCCGCAAACCCTCCTGCGTTTACCCAGATATTTGCCCGAATCTCAATACAGATCACACGCCACTGATTCAGTTGTACCGTCGCGCGCGAGCATTACCAGGCATTAAAAAGATTTTGATTGGTTCAGGTGTGCGCTATGACCTCGCGGTCAAAGCACCCGCCTACATCAAAGAGCTTGTGGCTCATCACGTGGGTGGCTATCTAAAGATTGCCCCTGAGCACACTGAGCAAGGTCCTTTATCAAAAATGATGAAACCTGGCATGGGCGCTTACGATAAGTTCAAAGAGTTATTTGATAAGTACTCTAAAGAAGCGGGTAAAGAACAGTATTTGATTCCTTACTTCATTGCAGCCCACCCAGGCACCAGTGATGAAGACATGATGCATTTGGCGATTTGGTTGAAGAAGAATGGTTTTAGAGCTGACCAAGTTCAAACCTTCTACCCCTCTCCAATGGCAACCGCAACAGCGATGTATCACACCAATAAAAATCCATTGCGTAAAGTCACGCGTGACAGTGAAACAGTGGATATTGTCAGAGGTGAAAAGCGTCGTCGTTTACATAAAGCATTTTTGCGTTACCACGATGCCAATAACTGGCCCCTACTAAGAGAAGCTCTGCAAAAAATGGGGCGTGCTGATCTGATTGGTAATGGTAAGCACCATTTAATCCCAAACTATCAGCCAACAACTGATGGTAGCTATCAGAGTCCACGTCGTAAAAACTCTTCCATGGGTCTGGTTGGTAGTAAACCGTTTGGTAGACCCTCCGCTTCTGCTGAGGCTCACAACCCAAGAGATTTTTCTGTTCCTCAAAAACCAGGTCGCGGCAAGATCATGACGCAACATACTGGTTTGCCGCCACGTGCGACTGGGGTTAAGACTGGTGCAAAAACATCTGTTGGCAATCGAGCCAGACCTGTTGGCCTTAAGAAAAAATAATTAAGCCACCGAGCCATTAAGGCACTAACCGCTCAAATTAGTTACCCTCAAGATCACGTTTGGTACAAAGCAGTCATGCACAAATGATTGTTCAGAGGTAAGATTTAGCCATGAAAAAAGCTTACCAACTTTCAGCCACTGAAGCTGCCAAAAAAATTCAGGCCAATCAATTAAGTTCCGAAGAATTACTGCGCTCTTGTATTGAACGTATCGAGGAAAAAGAGTCCTCTACTCAAGCGTGGGTAGAAACCAATTTCAAAGCAGCTCTTGAGCAAGCCAGGTACCTCGATCGATCAGCTAATCAAGGTTTATTACATGGCTTGCCATTTGGTGCCAAAGATTTATTTGATACGCACGACTTTCCAACACGCTATGGCTCCCCCGTATACGAAAACAATCGTCCCAACAGTGATGCCGTGCACGTTTCATTGATGCGCCAAGCTGGCGGCATTTTGTTGGGTAAAACAGTCACCACTGAATTTGCCACTTTCAAGGGTGGCAAGACCAGAAATCCTCATAACCCTGAATACACTCCGGGTGGCTCGTCGAGTGGCTCAGCGGCTGCTGTAGCGGATGAGATGATCCCTTTGGCGACTGGTAGTCAAACAGCTGCATCCGTGATTAGACCCGCAGCTTTTTGCGGGGTGGTTGGTTACAAACCTACTTACGGCAAAATAAGTTTAGGTGGCGCTAAAAGCTTATCGCCCTCTTTAGATACTTTAGGTAGTTTAAGTAGAACTGTTGAAGATGCTGCCTTATGTGTGGCGGTGATGTCTGGTGATACTGACTTGGCGAAGATCAATGCTCTTAGCAAAAAACCTCGCATTGCCACTTGCCTGACCTACGATGGCCATTTGGCCTCAGCAGAAACTGTTGCTGCGATTGCGCATGCTGCTCTTTTGTCAGAAGATTTATTCAAGGTCTCAGTACCTGAAATCAAACTACCGTCCATCTTTAAGAAAATGTCAGAACTGCAAGGCAGAATCATGTGGTCAGAAAGTGCACGCAGTTTTTCTTTTGAGCAAACCAATCATGCGGATCAATTGAGTCAACAATTGCGCGGCCTGATCAAGCAAGGTGCTGCTATTTCTTATGAGCAATACAACGCAGATTTGATCGTGGCTGAGCAGGCACGCATGTCGATTGATCAATTATTGAGCCAAGAGATCGATGTGATCATTACACCAAGCGCCATTGGAGAAGCTCCTAATGGTCACACACATACGGGAGATCCGATCTTCTGTCGGGTTTGGACCTTGATGGGTTTACCGTGCATCACCTTGCCATTATTCAAGGGGCCCAATGGCATGCCGGTGGGTGTTCAGTTGGTGGCTCGTAGAGGCAGAGATCGCCTCTTGCTATCAGTGGCTGATGTTTTATTAAAAGCTCAAATGTAATTTTTAAGAAGTGGAATAAGCAAGGCACCCAAAATGCCGTGTAGGCCCATGGCCAAACTGGCATAAGTGCCGGCTTCTGGATGAACGGCAAAGGCCCTGGATGTGCCAATGCCGTGCGCTGCCACACCAATGGCAAAGCCACGTTGCCACCACTGCTTCATGCCCAACAAGTTCAGAATGTGACTGCCCAAGATAGCGCCAATGATGCCTGTGATCACAGCAAACACAGCGGTCAGCGTTGGCGATACGCCCAAGCGTTCTGCAACACCCATCGCGATCGGGGCCGTCACTGATTTGGGATAGAGGGCCCCGATGATGGCGCTGTCAGCACCTAAAAATGTGGCCACACCAACTGCGCTGACGATTGATACGACACCGCCACACAGCAAGGCAATCAACAATGGAAACACGCGGGCTTTGAGTGCTGCCACTCCTCGATAAATTGGAATGGCCAGTGAAACAGTGGCTGTACCCAATAAGAAGTGAACAAATTGAGCGCCTTCAAAATACTTCTGATACGGCATATCCACCAAATACAAAGCAATCGCCACCAAGATCACGGCGATCGCCACTGGATTGGCCAAAGGATTGCGATCAGTCTTTTGATAGAAGAAGCTACCGACTTGGTAAGCAGCCAAAGTGAGGATCAAAGCAAATAAGGGGCTACCTGAGAGGTAAACCCAAATTTCTGCTATCTGAAGATCATTAGGATTCATATGAATCCTTCTTAGAGATGAAGCGCAGCACAACCGCAGTCACCACGATGGTGGCCACCACACTCACCAATAAAGCAGAAATTACTGCAAACGCATTAGCTTTTAGCTGAGGTAAAAATAGAATCACGCCCACCGCTGCTGGAATGAACAAAACGCCTAGGTGTTGACTGAAGGCATCAGAGACCAAAGCCAATGATGGGTTGACGTGTCCTTTGATGATTAAAAAAATCAACAAAAAAACCAAACCTATGACAGGCCCTGGAATGATGGGCAAGAAAAAATGAGAGATAAGCTCTCCCAAGCCTTGCCACAATAAAATTTGGACTAAACCAGGAATCATCCGATTAACTTAAGGCTTACTTGGAAGTTCAACAAGGTGGGCTTTGAATAAGTTCTTCTTCGCCACATAATTTTCAGCACTGGCTTTAAGCCCAGCAATTGCTTCAGGCGTGAGTTCTCGAACTACTTTTGCAGGTGAACCCAGAATCAAAGAGTTATCTGGGAATACTTTACCCTCGGTCACCACTGAACCAGCACCGACCAAACAGTTCTTGCCAATCACGGCACGATTGAGAACCACCGCTTGGATACCAATTAATGAATTTTCACCAATCGTGCAACCATGTAGCATGGCTTGATGACCAACGGTCACGTTCTCAGCCAAAGTTAAAGGGCAACCCATGTCTGTGTGCATCACAGTGCCCTCTTGCACATTGCTGCCCTTACCTACTGTGATGGGCTCATTGTCACCACGGATCACCACACCAGGCCAGACACTCACATCTTCATTCAAAATAACATCACCAATCAATGTGGCTTCTTTAGCAACAAAGGCTGATTCATGAATCTGTGGAGCTTTGTCTTTGTATTGGTAGATGGTCATAACGTTTTCCTTCTTTATATTTTTATTTATTTTAGTTTTATATTTTGGTGTTCTTATAAATGCACCTCAGGGCTGTGGCTTCCAATGAGTCGAGTAAGAAGCAATCAAAACTTCAATTAAGAGAGAAATCAAAGCCAAAATGAATGAGCCAATGCCGGCTACAAATGTGTAGAGAACAAATGATGAAACCATCAGTTT
>CAMBJN010000043.1 GCA_945867755.1 Polynucleobacter meluiroseus | reverse complement strand
CTATTTGGTAGGTGGGGCCAAATTGTTTTAGGCTGGAGTTATTTGTTTTTTAAGTTTGCGCGTTCTTCAAGGAGTTGCCAAACAGATTCTTTTTCCTCTTGATCAAGGCTTGACCAAAGAGCAATTTCATCCAATGTTCGATGACAGCCTAGGCAGTAACGATCTTCATCATCCATAGTACACAAATCGATACAAGGCGATTCTGGGCGCTTGATAGGTTCTGGGTTATTCACTTGTAGGATAATTTTTTTCTAGAATGGTTTGGTAACGAGCATTTAATTCATTGCCATTTTTGATGCTGATGCCAAGATCTCGCACTCGCCCATCTTTTAAATCATAGATCCAGCCGTGCACCGTGACTTCCTGATTTTTGGCCCAGGCATCTTGAACGCTTGTAGTTTGACAAACATTCATCACTTGTTCAATCACGTTCAATTCACACAACTTATCAAATTGATCAGATTCTCTCAAGACTTGTCCTAAATATTTGCCATGCTTATCTTGAACATCTTGAACGTGCCTGATCCAGTTATCGGCCAAGCCAATACGCGCTTTTTTTTGTGCCGCCTTTACACCTGAACAACCATAATGACCAACCACAATGATATGTTTGACCTTGATTTGATCGACGGCAAACTGAATCACTGACAGTGCGTTGAGATCAGTATGAACCACCACGTTAGCAATATTGCGATGAACGAACACTTCACCAGGTGCAAGCCCCGTGATTTGATTGGCAGGAACCCGAGAGTCTGAGCAGCCAATCCATAAATATTCAGGCGCTTGTTGGTGCACAAGTCTGCTAAAGTAATCAGGGTCGCTTTTGGTGACAGAGTCAACCCACTCTTTATTGTTCTCAAGAAGCTTGCTGAGAATATAAGGATTGTTTGATGTAATCATGAGCTTATTTTTGGTTTTATTGAACATCAACATGTCTCACCAATGCAGCTTTGAGGTGTGGCACGGATGTTGATAGCTGAATATTACAGCTAGTTGATAAAAGTACTTTAAAAAACTTATAGATTGATATGCAAAAAATTATTTATCCGTTTGATGATCTGATGCCCAAGACCGGCGCAACCCAAGGCATTCATGCTGGCTTGAAATGGGTTCGCATGCCCTTGCCTTTCGCTTTAGATCACATTAATTTATGGTTAATCAAAGATTGCTTCGAAGGTCGAGATGGATGGACTTTGGTGGATTGCGGAGTATCCAATCAAGCAATCAAGGACGCTTGGCTGGATATCTTCAGTACAGAGCTAGAAAATTTACCGATTGTCAGAATCATTGTGACTCACATGCACCCTGACCACATTGGTTTGGCCTCTTGGTTATCTGAAAAGTGGTCAGCACCTTTGTGGATGACGATGACAGATTATGTTTTAGCAAAATGGCTTTCTGATCCGAGAGGTTCTGAGATTGGATCGACAGCTGGTGGCGGTGGTGCCGCAGATCATTTTGCACGGCATGGTCTAGCCAATGAAGAGGACTTGATAAAAATCAGAGCCAGGGCTAATTATTTCAGCAATATGGTTCCTTTAGTGCCATCAAGATTTAGAAGAATCATGGATCAAGAGTTGGTTCAAATTGGCGGACAGGATTGGCAAGTGTTGGTGGGTTATGGGCATGCGCCTGAACATGCATGTCTGTGGTCCGATGAAACTCAAACATTGATTTCTGGTGACATGGTGTTGCCGCGCATTTCAACGAACGTCAGCGTTTTTGATACGGAGCCTGATGCAGACCCATTGGGCCTTTTTTTGGATTCACTCACATCTTTAAAGCAATTACCAGAGGATGTTTTGGTTTTGCCGTCCCATGGAAAGCCTTTCAAAGGACTTCATGTGCGAATTGAGCAATTGCATACTCACCACCGTGACCGCTTGGCGGATGCTTTGTCAGTCTGCAAGGCTGGCCCCCAAAGTGCCAGGGATTTGGTCCCGGTTTTATTCAAGCGGGATTTAGATTTGCACCAGTTGACCTTTGCGATGGGCGAGGCCATCGCCCATCTTAATTATCTTTGGTGCCGCGGGTACTTGAAGCGCGAGGTTTGCTCTGACGGGGTTTTGAGGTTTTCTTGCCCGTAAAGCTAGCTGAAGCCATTTCGGAGGCCATATCAGAGGCGGCTTGAGTGGCTTGGCTGGCAGCCTTTTGGGCGGCTTTGCTAGCTTCAGCCAATGCTTCTGGGGTCATTGCAGCACTAAAGCTTTTTAAGGCCGCCAAAGTGGCTCTTTGAACTTCCAAGCCTTGAATGGTGCTGCGCAAGACACTCATATTGAGTTGGAGCCAGTTTTCAACACTTTTCAGGTCCTGAATGCGCTTATCTAGCTCTTCAATATCCAAGGTTGGCATGCCTGCACCGCCCCCAATGCCGGCGCCAAAGCCTGACATATTCCCGGGCGTGGGTGAGTTGCCCCACATGGTTTTAAACATTTCTAGGCTTTGATTGAAATCTGGCATGGCTCCAAGCATTTTGACCCCCAAATAAAAAAGTTAATGTAATCAGATAAATATACGTAATACCGATAAAATATAGGTTTAATCAATTTGTCGCAATCATTTGTGACCAAGTAAGAGTTTTATTTATGCTTTATACCCGCGGCGCAAATTTGCCTCAATTATTAAAAGACCGTATTTTGGTCTTAGATGGTGCCATGGGCACCATGATCCAACAATGTAAATTAAATGAGCAGCAATACCGCGGTTTGCCGGAATCAACTCGTTTCGAAAATCATTCGATTGATTTAAAAGGTAATAACGAGTTACTGAACATCACGCACCCTGAAATCATTTTAGATATTCATCGTCAATATTTAGCTGCTGGTGCAGACTTGATTGAAACAAATACATTTGGCGCAACAACCATTGCCCAAGATGATTACAGGATGCCTGAGTTGGCCAGAGAGATGAATTTGGCGGCAGCAAAATTAGCCAAACAAGCTTGTGATGAGTTTTCAACACCAGACAAACCAAGATTTGTGGCTGGTGCCGTGGGACCAACTCCAAAGACTGCCAGCATTTCTCCAGATGTGAATGACCCAGCTGTTAGAAATGTGACCTTTGAGCAATTGCGTCGAGCATATAAAGAGCAAGTAGAAGATTTGTATGAGGGTGGCGCAGATGTGTTTTTGGTTGAAACAATTTTTGATACGCTCAATGCAAAAGCAGCCTTGTTCGCAATTGATGAATTTTTTGAAGAAAAGCAGGTTCGCTTGCCAATCATGATTTCTGGAACAGTGACTGATGCATCAGGGCGAATTTTGTCCGGTCAAACAGTTGAGGCATTTTGGAATAGCTTGCGTCATGCCAAACCTTTAACGTTTGGCCTTAATTGCGCTTTGGGCGCAACTCTCATGCGCCCATACATTGCTGAATTAGCCAGAGTGTGTGATGTTGCAGTTTCTTGCTACCCCAACGCAGGCCTGCCGAATCCTATGAGTGATACAGGCTTTGATGAAACACCAGAAATGACATCTAGATTGTTAGATGAATTCTCTAAAGATGGCTTGGTGAATTTGGTGGGCGGATGCTGCGGCACAACGCCTGCGCACATCAAGGCAATTGCAGACGCTGTTGCAAAGAGACCAAGTCGTCGCTGGAATGCATATAAGGAGTCTGTGTGATGTCAGCAACAAAGCAGATACCTCCAATGAAATTATCTGGTTTAGAGCCATGCAATATCAGTCCACACGTGGGCTTTGTGAATGTGGGTGAAAGAACCAACGTCACAGGCTCAAAAGCATTTGCAAGAATGATTTTGAACGAGCAATACGACGAAGCTTTATCAGTAGCAAGACAGCAAGTTGAGAGCGGTGCGCAGATCATCGATATCAATATGGATGAAGCGATGTTAGATTCAAAGGCGGCGATGGTGCGCTTTTTAAATTTGATTGCATCAGAGCCAGATATTTCTAGAGTGCCCATCATGGTTGACTCATCAAAATGGTCAGTCATCGAAGCGGGATTGCAATGTGTTCAAGGCAAGGCCATCGTTAACTCTATTTCCATGAAAGAAGGCGAAGACTTATTCAGGCACCAGGCTAAATTGATTCGACGCTATGGTGCAGCGACCGTGGTCATGGCTTTTGATGAAAAAGGTCAGGCTGACACGTATCAACGAAAAATTGAGATTTGCCAAAGAAGTTACAAGATTTTGGTAGATGAACTGGACTTTCCGCCAGAAGATATTATTTTCGATCCGAATATTTTTGCCATTGCTACTGGTATTGATGAGCACGATAACTACGCCAATGACTTTATTGAAGCAACTGCTTGGATAAAAGCTAACTTGCCTGGTGCGAAAGTGAGTGGCGGCGTTTCTAACGTGAGCTTCTCTTTCCGGGGCAATGATGTTGTTCGTGAAGCAATTCACACGGTATTTTTATATCATGCGATTCGCGCCGGCTTAGATATGGGCATTGTGAACGCTGGTCAATTAGGCGTTTATGCTGATTTAGATGAAAAATTAAAAGAGCGTGTTGAGGATATTGTTTTAAACCGTTTTGCTGAAAAAGAAGGTAAGACTCCTACGGAACGCTTGTTAGAAATTGCAGACGAATACAAGGGCGGTGGAGCGCGCGCAGAAGAAACTTTGGCGTGGCGCGAGGGCTCTGTCAGAGAGCGCTTAACTCATGCGTTGGTTCATGGTGTGACATCGCACATCGTTGAAGATACCGAGGAAATGCGTCTTGAAATATCAACAGCAGGTGGTCGCCCGATCGAGGTCATCGAAGGCCCTTTGATGGACGGCATGAATGTGGTCGGTGATTTGTTTGGCGCAGGAAAAATGTTCTTACCTCAGGTGGTGAAAAGTGCCCGAGTCATGAAGCAAGCAGTTGCTCATTTGATCCCATTCATCGAAGAAGAAAAGCGACAGATTCTTGAGGGCGGCGGAGACGTGCGTTCTCGAGGAAAAATCATCATGGCAACAGTCAAGGGCGACGTTCACGATATTGGTAAAAATATTGTGACGGTGGTGCTTCAGTGTAATAACTTTGATGTTGTGAACATGGGTGTGATGGTGCCGTGTAATGAAATCCTCAAAAAGGCCAAAGAAGAAAAAGCTGATTTGATTGGTTTGTCCGGCCTGATCACCCCATCTTTGGAAGAGATGGCTTACGTTGCCGAAGAGATGCAACGTGATGATTACTTCAAATCTAGAAAAATGCCATTGATGATTGGCGGAGCAACCACATCACGAGTTCATACCGCAGTAAAAATTGCCCCGCATTATGAGGGCCCTGTGGTTTATGTGCCAGATGCTTCAAGAGCAGTGTCTGTTGCATCTAGCTTGCTCTCAGAAGAGGGCGCAGAAAAATACATTGAAAATCTACAGGCTGACTACGAAAGAATTCGGGTTCAGCACGCCAATAAAAAACAAACCCCCATCATTAGCATCGAAGATGCTAGAGCTAATAAAGAAATCATTGACTGGGGCAAGCAAAAAATTACCAAACCTAAGTTCATTGGACGTCGCGTTTTCAAGAATTATGATTTAGCCGATATTGCTCAGTGCATTGATTGGACACCGTTCTTTCAGACGTGGGACTTGGCAGGAAAGTACCCGCAGATATTAAAAGATGAAGTAGTTGGTGACTCCGCGCAAAAAGTATTTGCAGATGCTCAAGCTATGTTGCAGAAAATCATTCAAGGCCGTTGGTTGCAAGCCCATGCATTGATTGGCCTCTATCCGGCAAACAGTGTTGGTGATGACATTGAAATTTATACCGATGAAGCTCGCCAAGATGTTTTGTTGACCTGGAAGAACTACCGTCAGCAAAGTGATCGCCCTGTTGTTGATGGAGTTAAAAAGCCGAATCGTTGTTTAGCTGATTTTGTGGCGCCGAAAGATTCAGGTGTTTCTGATTATGTTGGTATGTTTGCTGTGACTGCAGGACATGCGATTGAAAAGAAGCTAAAAGAATTTGAAGATAAGCATGATGACTACAGTTCAATCATGCTCAAGGCTTTGGCAGATCGTTTCGCAGAAGCCTTTGCTGAAAAGATGCATCAAAGGGTTAGAACTGAACTTTGGGGCTATGTTTCTGATGAGCGCCTTAGTAGTGAAGATTTGATTCAGGAAAAGTACCAGGGCATCCGCCCAGCCCCTGGTTACCCAGCATGTCCAGATCATTTGGTTAAAAAGGATATGTTTGAGTGCTTAAAAGCAGATGAAATTGATATGGCTTTGACTGAATCAATGGCCATGACACCCTCCTCTAGCGTGAGTGGTTTCTATTTGGCCAGCCCGCAGGCTCAATATTTTGATGTGGGCCGTATTGGTGATGATCAACTAGAGGATTTTGTTAAGCGCCCCAAGATACCATCTCTTCGTTAAGTAAAGCCTCTTTGAGTAAGCTGATGAATGGATGTGCTCTTTGCCCTAAGCGATCATGGTTGATGTTATGCCCAGATTTTTCAGAAATTTCTGACGTGGTGTTTTCAGAGACGTTCTTTTTTCGCTCAACATCTTCCGCCACAGCTGCTTCTAATTTTGAAATGGCGACTGGTAACTGCTCAAGTAGAAAGATGCCTCGTGGCTCTAAGGGTCTGTCGATGATGGCAAATATCTTTGAGGTTAAGTCTTCTAACATCAAAACATCCGCAGACTTTTTGCATTGAAATTTATATAACATGAGCAAAGATTAACATCAAAAGTTAACTGATAAACTAAGCCTCTATGCTACCAGCCATTAAAAAACAAATTATTTCATTGATGCAAGCCGCCTTAGTCCAGATAGCTAAAGAGCGTAGCATTTTTGATGTATTGCCAGAGCCTCATGTGGAGAGACCAAAAGTCGTGGAGCATGGAGATTTGGCAACCAACATTGCCATGCAGCTATCTAAAGCCTGGAAGGCCAATCCAAAAGAATTAGCTCAAGTGTTTGTTGAGAAATTATTGGCTCAAGCAGATGCCAAAGAATTAATTGTAAGTGCAGAAATTGCTGGCCCAGGATTCATTAACTTGCGTTTAACGCAAAAAGCTCGTTTGCAAGTGATTGGCAAAGTCTTTGCTGATGGCAATTGTTATGGTCAGCAAGCTGAGCTGGGTAAAAAAGTATTGGTGGAGTTTGTTTCTGCAAACCCAACGGGTCCACTGCATGTGGGGCACGGTCGTCAAGCGGCGTTGGGTGATGCCCTATCGAACATTTTAAAAACTCAGGGTTGGTCAGTTCATAAAGAGTTTTATTACAACGATGCCGGTGTACAGATACAAAATTTAGCGATTTCCGTTCAGGCAAGAGCAAAAGGTTTGAGTCCTGGCGATAAGGACTGGCCGGAGTCTGCATATAACGGCGAGTACATTGCTGATATTGCAAAAGACTATTTAGCCAAAGCCACTGTAGCAGCTTCAGACGGTCAGCCCGTGTATGCAAATGGTGATATCAATAACATCGAATCTATTCGTCAATTTGCTGTGGCTTATTTGCGTAAAGAGCAAGACATTGATCTGAACTCATTTGGTGTGCAATTTGATTGCTATTACTTGGAATCATCTTTATACATTGATGGCAGTGTGGCGTCCGTAGTGTCTGATTTGGCAGCTGTTGGCAAGAGTTATGAAGCAGAGGGCGCTCTTTGGTTACGAACCACTGATGATGGCGATGACAAAGATCGTGTCATGAAAAAATCAGATGGCAGCTACACATACTTTGTTCCAGACGTTGCTTACCATGCCAGCAAATGGTCACGAGGCTTTACTCATGTGATCAACATTCAAGGCAGCGATCACCATGGCACGATTGCACGGGTACGCTCAGGTATTCAAGGCGTTGCACAGAAACGTTCTTGGGATATTCCAAAAGATTATCCGCAGTATGTGTTGCACAAGATGGTCACAGTGATGAAGGGTGGCGAAGAGGTCAAGATATCTAAGCGTGCCGGTTCATATGTGACTGTGAGAGATCTCATAGAGTGGTCAGGCGGTGTGACGCCTGAAATGAATGATTCTGACCGTCAGGATGCGATTTGCCGGGGCAGAGATGCAGTTCGGTTCTTTTTAATCTCTCGCAAAGCAGACACTGAATTTGTTTTTGATGTTGATTTGGCCCTAAAACAGAATGATGAAAATCCTGTTTTTTATGTGCAATACGCACACGCCAGAATTTGTTCAATTTTGAGGCAATGGGCGGGAGATGAGGGTAGTCTGAAGTCAGCCTCTCTTTTGGCATTAGATAGTCATGCATCTAATATGTTATTGACCCGTTTATCTGAGTACTCTGATGTATTAGCTGAGGCCGCAAAGGATATGACACCCCACTCATTGGCATTTTATTTAAGAGACTTGGCCAGCGATTTCCATACTTTTTACAATGCGGATAGAGTATTGGTTGATGAAGAAAATGTTCGCCTAGCGCGCTTAGCTTTACTCTTAGCGACCAAGCAAGTTATTGCTAATGGATTAAGTATTTTGGGTGTATCTGCGCCTGAAAAAATGTAAGGAGTTACCGTGATAAAAAATAATAATCAACATCTATCTTTAGAGAATAAAGCATCAGGTGGCACATTGATGGGTTTTGTGCTCGGCTTACTACTCGGTTTAGCCATTGCTGTGGGCGTTGCCATCATGTTGACCAAGGGAGCTCCAGAGCCAAAATTAAATCAAAGGGCACCAGATGCTGTTAGTAAAGCAAAGCCAGTTGAAGCCATTGAAGAAGGCGAAGTTCAAGTTGAAGACAAGCCTAACTTAAATAAGCCATTACAAAGCAAAGTGCCATTACCAGGTGAAGCGGCCCCTAAGGATCCAATTGCCTCTATTGCTGCGGCAACTCAAGGACCTGAGTACTGGTTGCAAACTGGAGCATACAAGGTTCAAGAAGAGGCGCAGCGCCAAAAAGCCATGCTTGCCATGCAAGGTTTAGAAGCCCTCATTTCTGAAAGGGAATTAGATGGCGCAACTCTTTGGCGCGTGCGCGTTGGCCCATTTGTTGGTCAAGGTGAAGTAACTCAAACGAGGGCTAGACTGCAAAGTGCAGGCATTCCTTCTACAATCATTCGTATTAATAAATCAAATTAATGCCGATATGAAAAACTTCAATTTATTCACACTCATCAGAAATGTTTTCTTGGGGCTTATCTGCCTAGGATTTTCTAATTTAGCGCTATCCCAAGGAAGGCCTATTGAGGAGGGCTTTGATTATCGAGTTCTGCCGGTGGCTCAGGTTACAGAATCAAAGGGCAAGATTGAGGTCTTAGAGTTTTTTTGGTACGGCTGTCCTCATTGTCATGATTTTGAGCCGGATTTAAGTGCTTGGATTGCTAAACAGGGCCAAGATGTTGTGGTTAAGAAGGTGCCGGTTGCGTTCAGGGATGAATTGTTACCTCATAGCCAGTTGTTTTATGCCTTGGATAGTTTGGGCAGAAATGATTTGCATGCCAAAGTTATGGTGGCAATGCATGTTAATAAGAAAAAACTTTTATCAGAAGCGGATATAACCGATTGGGTCGTCAGCCAAGGCGTTGAT
>CAMBJN010000042.1 GCA_945867755.1 Polynucleobacter meluiroseus | reverse complement strand
AATCCTCATACAAAGAAGCAATCAAGCAAGCTGAAACTGATTGGGTAAGAGTAGAAGCCAACATGCAAGCTGGTCAGTATGAGATTACCAAATCGACCAATGATCTTGGTGATCCAAGGTGGCCAAAGCAGTCGATGGAAGAATTGATCAATGATGCATTCTCGGGACGAATCATTGACTCTCCAGAGCACCCATATATTCGCCAAATTCAAGGGAGGATCTAATGGTTAATCAAGATTTTTCCTTGCGTGACTGCATCACCCTCGATTTTGAATTCCGCCCCCTCGAGGGTCGTGAGGGTAACTTACCCGAAGTGATATGTATGGTTGCTTATGAGGTTGGCACGGGCAAATACCACCGAATATTCCAAGAGGAGCTTTATCAATTAAAGGCGCCACCTTTCCCGATTGATGAGACAGCTGTCATTGTTGCCTATTTTGCTAGCGCTGAGATGTCTTGCTTCAAGGCTTTGGGTTGGTCAATGCCCCAAAACGTTTTGGATCTCTATGCTGAGTTTCGTAATAGTACAAATGGGTTTTCATTTTTACCAGGTGGTCGTTCGTTGCTTGGAGCTATGAAATTTTTTGGACTAGATTCAATTGCTCCTGAGCACAAAGAGGAGATGCGCACCCTAGCTTTGAGAGGTGGGCCATTCAACTATCATGAACGGTCATCGTTGCTGGATTATTGCCAGTCAGATGTCGATGCATTACTGCCTCTTTTAAGTGCCATGCTACCGGGAATTGACCAACCACGCGCGCTCCTCAGAGGGCAGTACAACATCGCTGTTGCCGCTATGGAAAACACTGGTACACCCATTGATATTAAGACTTATGCTGATCTGTGTCATTTCTGGGACAGGATCAAAAGTGAACTTATTTTAGAAGTTGACGCAGCTTATGGGGTCTATCAGGGTGGTGTATTTAAGAGCGATTTGTTCGAGAAATATCTTGGGCTAGCAAATATTCCATGGCCCAGAACAACAACAGGGAAACTTAAGCTTGACGAAGATACCTTTAAGGACATGTCCAAGGCACACCCGAGTCTATTGCCGTTACGCAATTTGCGAGACTGCTTGGCAAAGCTCAGATTAAGTGACCTGTATGTTGGCAGTGATGGGCGGAACCGTTGCATGCTGTCACAGTTTTCATCTATCACTGGACGCAACCAACCATCGACAACGAAGTTTGTTTTTGGGTTGTCAAAGTGGCTAAGAGGACTAATCCAGCCACGTCCTGGTATGGCTATTGCATACATTGACTGGTCACAACAGGAGTTTGGTATTGCGGCTGCATTATCCCAAGACAAAAATATGCTTGAAGCTTATTTATCCGGTGACCCATATCTTGCTTTCGCCAAACAGGCTGGCGCGGTACCCTCAAATGCAACTAAACATAGCCACCCAAATGAGCGAAATCAATACAAGCAGTGCGTTCTAGCAACACAATATGGCATGGGTGCAGAGTCATTGGCTGAGCGACTAGGGGTTCCAGAATTACGGGCTAAACAGCTCCTTGATATGCACAAGAAAGTTTATAGAACGTTTTGGTACTGGTCAGACAATCTTTACAACACGACAGTTGCATTTAATCAGGTGGCTACTTTGTTTGGCTGGCAACTAAATGTTCAGCCAGACCTAAATCCTCGCAGCTTACGTAACTTCCCAATGCAAGCCAATGCGGCAGAAATGCTGAGGCTCGCATGCATATTGATGCACGAAAGAGGTATCAATATTTGTGCGCCTGTGCACGATGCTCTATTGATTGAGGCTTCCGAAGACCAAATTGATGAAGTAGTTTTAGTAGCCCAGGATTGTATGGAAGAAGCAAGCGCAATCCTGCTCGGCGGGTTCAAGCTAGCTAGTGACGCAAAGATAATCTGCAGCCCTGAGAGGTTTCACGAGGACTCGGGTCAGCATTTCTGGGACCGCGTCATGGCTATTCTTGAGCGTGTCAAAAGCAGTGAAAAACTTAACGCAGGGTGTTAGAACATTTAACACCTGTCCAATCTTATACATATCTATTCATAAAGAAATCATATGGCCACATACATACAACCCAAGAAGTTTTCTCTTTTAGACATTGACCTTGATAAAGAACTTGGTAGATGCCAGCCTTATACACCCCCACCTAAACCTACAAGACAGCCTGGTTTATTCATTAAAGGGCCAGTACCACTTGACTGGCTCAAGAGAGCCAATAATCTTGGTGGCTCTACAGGCATTGTTGCCACTATGCTCTGGTTCTATGCGGGGCTTACTGGCTCTAAGACAATAAAGCTAGATTCCAAGATTGATGATGTAACAGGCCTCACTCGGCAAACTCGGCAACTCATCCTAAAAAGATTGGAGATATACGGGTTAATTAAACTTTTCCCACAACGCGGTGGATACCCACGGGTGACCATACTATGAGTATTTGCATGGGTATTGCGGAAATTAAATTTAAGCACCTTAAAGACCCCCTAAATAGGGTGTGGAGACCTGTCAAATGCCTTTACCTAGTGTGAAGATGCATGGCGCTAAGTTATGTGGGTGCAAATCCAAAAGAACTCGACTGCCCTGCAATAACCCAGCGGCGTTTGGGACGAGGGCATGTAGGATGCATGGCGCCCACAAAAGCAGAAATGTCCTACAAGGCGCCAACCATCCGCAGTATAGAAAAGCTGGTCAAACAAGACGAGAAAGGCATGAGCGTAGTGAGAAAAGCTTGCAGTTTGCATTGCTGGAGCAGCTCGGTTGGTACTTGGATATGTTTACTGGCACAAAAACGCGAGGCCGAAAACCTTCGGGGTATAGGACGATGGACTTAAGTGACCCAAATGAGTTGAGTGAAATTGTTTTAAAAACTTTACCCAAACCAAAGTCAAAAATGTGACATTGTTTTTAAAAATTACTCATTGCTTGTGCAGATTAGTGTGCATAGTGGAAGTGGGGGACCCATTTTTAAAATTGGGGGGTACCCGGTGGGTGGGGTCGTCATCTCCCAAAAAGAGAAGCCCTACCCCCCTCACATTTCCAAGACAACACAGCACCAAACTAGCTGGGGTATGTTGAGCGCAGATGGTTGACGTTTTTGGTAACAAACTTTGGTAACGCAGAGCTCACAGCTATGAAACCCTTGCAAAACAAACATGTGCGGCGGATGCCATTTCCGAACAAATATAAATCCTTTGACTTGAGGTAGCTCATTAATTAATTTTAATCTGCAATCTTAAATTATCGATTGGTAAAATAAATAACAGCCCAAACAATCAGAGCTTGAATGATTGATATGGCAACAGCTGCGCTGCCGACATCCTTCACAAATCCTGAAATATCATTAACTTCCATTGAGATTCGGTCGATTGCTTTTTCAAGCCCAGTGTTCAATAACTCCACAATCAAAACGATGAAAAGACTCATCACAAGAAGGCAGATTTCAAGTGCTGACTTTCCAACAAAGAATGCTGCTGGCAGCAGCACCAACATCAAAATCACCTCAACACGAAATGCCTCCTCAGATTTCCACGCAGACAATAGCCCCTGAACTGAGTATTGGGATGTTTTTAAGATGCGGCGAGTAATAAGTTTTTTCATCATAAGTCAGCCTTTTATTTCTTAATCCCTAGAAACTGAAGATCTTTTTCTTTTTTATAAATATCAGTTTGAATCTCAAGAACACCCAAAACGGTATGAAAAACTTCGTCGTGAGAGATTGCTTTGTTACGCTGGCGTCTGAGTAAATCCATATCTAAATTTTGAGTCTTAATAAGCTCTTTACCAAACCATAAGACCAAAGGCACGTTTGTTACGCCCTTAGGTGATAGAGAATAAGGCATGCCATGCAAATACATCCCGGACTCTCCCAAGGATTCACCATGGTCACTCACGTAAAACATCGACGTTTCAAAACGACTGTCATACTTTTTTAGAAATTTAATAACTTCACTTAAGAAGTAGTCGGTATACAAAATGGTGTTGTCATAAGCATTACTGATTTCTTCATTGGTGCATTTATCTAGCTGGTTGGTTTTACATACCGGCTTGAATTTTTGAAAAGATTCTGGAACTCTCTCATGATACGAAGGGCCATGACTTCCCATCTGGTGCAAGACAATGACGATGTCACCTTTCTTCTGCTTGCTGATATGCTCATCCAAACCTTTAAGCATACCAATATCACGGCACTCTGGATCGCAAACAGGGTTATTTTTAGGGGTCGTAAAATCCTCGTAAGCAAATCGATCGGCGACACCCTTAGAGCTTGAATTATTGTCTCGCCACAAAACACTGATCCCCGTTTTACCAATCACATCCAGTAGGTTTTCTTTGTGCTTGAACCTAGATAAATCAAACTTATCTCTGCCCTCTATTGAGAACATACAAGGCACTGATATAGCAGTACTTGTGCCGCAAGATGCCACATCGGTAAAGCTAACAACGTTCTCTTTGCTGAGCAATGGATTTGTGTTCCTACTGTACCCATTCAGAGAAAATCGATCACTTCGCGCAGTCTCACCGACCACCAATATGATCAGTTCTCGATCGCTAGATGGGGGATGAATCACGGCATCTTCGCCAATCTTGGTAAATGACTGGGTTCCACTAAAAATAGTGCGGTTTGCTATTTGATAGGTCGCATACAGCGCACTCAAAGGACTTGAATAAACACGTATTTGCTTTTGTTCACGAAAAAATGAAGCTGAAAAAGCACTGCTAGCAAAGAATGTGACTGCTATAGCCACTAAAGCAAGTATGGCCAGCGCCGAATGATAAAAAATGCGCTTAATCGCTGATTGCGGTGTGACTTTAATTTTATAAAGAAAAAATACTGGGACTGCGAACAGAGCAGCGAAGTAAATTAAAGCGCGCCAAGATAACAACCCTATGGCTTCAGTAACATTGGTTTCTGCTGCATTGATGAGCATGTCTTTATCGATGATCACCCCATAGCTATCGGCGAAATACGCAGAAAAAGCAGCTAATAAATAAAAGATAACCAACACATGTTTGTACCATTTGTGCATTGTCAGCAAAGACATCAAAAACAATAACAACAAAAATTGATACAGCACCAAGACCACCATATAAAGTTGACTCGTGCTTGAGCTCACTAACCATGCGTTAGCTTTGGTAAACATCGTGAAATTGGCGAAGATGGTTATAAAAATAGCCGACGCAATAACCAAAAATACGCTTTTAGACCATGAAAATTTAAGCATTTATGAACTTTTTCTCAGAATAGAATTTCTGACTCTATTCCACTTAGATTAACGCCAGATTAAGGGGCGGATTAAATATGCTTTAAGGAGGTAAAAAAGAGACTCAGGCATTAAGAAAGATGGTCGGGAGATCAACCTTTTATTGCTGTTGATAAGGTCAGCCGCTAGCCAACTAAAATAAAATATCTATCCCAAACCCCGTTTTTTATTACTCAAAACTGACACAATTAGCAACCATGACATCAGATGAAAACTTGCTGTAAAGGTTTTAAGACTTTACAGCAAGTTTATTTATAAGCAACAACTCAATCGAATGCGTATCTAACTGAAAATACCTTTTCCTTAATTCTCACCACAACTATTGCTTTTGTGCCAGCAACCACTCCAAGATCACCTGAATATTGAAAATAATCTGATGCATTTTTCAACTCATACTCTTTGCTAGCTCCGCTTTTTAATAAGGTAACCTTAGCAGTCCCACCTTTTATATCTACCGGCTTGCCATGATCCCGCAAAAAGACCTTCATATCTTCTTTTTTTAAGACAAATTCGATGTCTATATCTTTTGTAGTAGTTACTTTGCCGCCTTGCATAGGATTGACATCGTGATTCTTAGCCGCAAAGGCTGCAGATGACACGCACAAAAACAAGCCCATTAACAGTTTAATTAATTTCATGATTAGTAAACCTCTCCTTTATTTAAATTCAACTTCAACTTATCCACTTCACTTCTTCCGTACAACCAAAATATCGCTGGGGTCAAAAAAGTATCTAACAATGTTGAACTTATTAATCCCGAGAAAATAACAACCGCAACGGGATGTAAAACCTCTGTGCCTGGACGCTCTGCTTCGAATAACAATGGCGCAAGAGCAAAAGCCGTTACCAGAGCTGTCATTAGAACTGGAGATAAGCGCTCGAGGGAACCTCGTACTATCATTTCTTTTGTGAAGCTCTCGCCTTCAGATCTCATCAAATTCAGATAGTGACTAATTTTTAGAATTCCATTTCTTACCGAAACGCCTGCAAGGGTAATAAACCCGATTAAAGCCGCAATCGACAAGGGTTGTCCTGATAACCATAAACCAACCACCCCCCCAATCAAAGCCAAAGGGATATTAAACATGATCATTAGCGATAGCTTTGTAGATTGGTATTTACTAAATAGAACTGCAAACATCATCAATAGCGAGCCAATAGATAACAGTGCAATCAAACGTGATGCTTTCTCTTGAGCAACAAATTGGCCGCCAAATGTAACAAAGTATCCTGTTGGCAAATTCATATCGTTTACAGAAGATCTAATATCTTCAACAACAGATGAAAGAGGCCTTCCAGATGCATTGGCAGAGATAACGATACGGCGCTTTCCATCATCACGGCTTATTTGATTAGGCCCGTCACTATCCTCAATTGTGGCTACTCTTGATAAAGGAATTTTTCCGTTCGGTGTATCAATCAATATACCTGCTAAACCATCAACGCTTCGTGAAGATTCTGGCAACTTCATGACCAGGGCAAATCTTCTATTACCCTCAACAACTTGTGAAATATTTTCACCCTCGATCAAGGACTGTAATGATTTCATTAATTGAGCTGTTGAAACCCCGTACTGCGAAGCCAAATTGTAATTAATGTTAATTTTGAATTGAGGTGCCAGAACTTGCTTTTCAATTTCTAAATCAGCAAGACCTTCTACTCCAGCAATCTTATCCCTCAACGTGTTTGCTTGGCTCCTTAAAACATCTAAGTCATCCCCAAAGATCTTTATAGCTATTTGAGAGCGAACACCCGACAACATGTGATCAATTCGGTGTGAAATTGGTTGCCCTATCGCAATAGCTGCCGGAATATTGACTAACCGACTTCTGATATCGTTTTGAATTTCAACCATTGATCTGGTTAACTCTTTTGAAGGCTTTATTCCAACGTCAAGCTCACTGACATGAACTCCCTCTGCATGCTCATCAAGCTCAGCGCGCCCACTTCTACGTCCAACATATGTAACTTCAGGAACCTGGCTAACCAAAAGTTCGGATTGTTGAGCAATCAATGATGATTCAGTCAAAGATGCGCCAGGGTTTAATCTCATACCTATTAATAAGGTACCTTCATTAAACGGAGGAAGAAACGAGGTTGGCATTAATCCAATCCCCACAATTGAAAGAAAGACAGCTACTAGCGATAATCTAATTGCTTTTTTAGGAGCATCTAAAAACCTATTTAGGTGAAACTCGTATTTGGTCTTTAGCCACTGAAGAACTTTTGTGTCACCATGACCTAAATTTTTCATTGCTGGCAACAAGTAATAACTCATCACAGGTGTTACGGACACGGAAACGATCAATGAAGCTAAGGTTGAAACAATGAATGCAATTCCCAAGGGAGTAAAGAGCTTCCCCTCAATACCAGATAATGCAAATAATGGAATAAAGACCAAAATAATGATTCCAGTTGCATAAATGATTCCTGTCCGGACCTCAAGAGATGCCAGTCGAACCACATCTATCAGTTTCAAACGTTCAGATTCAGGCTTTTCAGAGTTCAACCTTAAACGTCGAATAATGTTTTCAACATCAACTACCGCATCATCTACAAGCCCGCCAATAGCAATGGCCAAACCACCCAATGTCATAGTATTAATCGACAACCCAAAATACTTAAAGACCAAAGCAGTTATTAATATTGAGATGGGTATTGCTGTTAACGATATAAGAACTGGCCTAAGAGTTCCTAGAAAGAAATAGAGAATTACCGCAACAAAAAATGAAGCTCCAATTAATTTGACCTCTAGGGTATTAATTGATGACTCAATAAATGTCGCTTGCCGGAAAGTGATTCGAGGCTCATCCATCCCGATAGGTAGGCTAGCTTTTAGCTCAAATAATGCAGATTCAATATTTTTAGTCAAGGAGACTGTATCTGCAGATGGCTGCTTTTGAATACCCAAGATAACAGCAGGTTTACCCTTGTATCCAGCATCGCCCCTTTTTACTGCAGGAGCAAAAGTTACATCCGCTATCTGCCTAAGCAAGATTGATTGATTATTTTTTACAGCAACTGATAAATTCTTTAGGTCTTCTAAGCTTGTTGTCCTACCCAAATTTCGAATCAAGTATTCTTTATTATTTGATTCAATAAATCCACCTGAAGTATTAGATGAATGTCCATGCAGCGCATTTTCTAGCTGTTCCAATGAAATCCCTAGCTCAGCCATTAAACGAGTATTAGGCTGAACTTGAAATTGTCGAACTTGGCCGCCAATAGGAATAACCTGAGCTACGCCAGGAATAGCCATAATTCTTGGCCTTAAAACCCAATCGGCATATTCCCTTACCTGCATTGAAGAAATTTTTTCTTCCTCGACAGGTATAGCTATCTGCATGATTTCACCCATGATTGAGCTAATTGGGCCCATACGCGGGACCAGCCCAGTAGGTAAAGCACTTTCCATCGATCCAAGACGCTCCCCGACAAGCTGCCTCGCCAAATATATATTGGTTGACCAGTCGAAAGTGATATAGATGAAAGATAATCCAGCACTTGAAACAGATCTAACTGATTCAACCCCCGGCAATCCATTCATCACCGTTTCCAATGGGAAAGTGATTAATTGCTCCACCTCCTCAGAGGCCATACCGCCGGCCTCAGTCATTACTGTGACCGTTGGCTTATTGAGGTCTGGAAAGACATCAACCGATGACTGTTTTAGAGTAAATGCGCCATAAACAACCATTATCAAACTAACAAGTAGAACAATAATTCTGTTTTTAAGGCTGAAATTTAATAACCAGGTAAACATGAGCAGCCTCTAGCGAATTTGATTAAGTAAGGTGGTTGATTTAGTCACTACTCGATCTTTATCCGAAACTCCAGAGATAACAACCAAGTGCTTTCCATCTAAAGGCTCATACAAGACAGGCTTTGGCTCAAATAATTCTGGTGATTTTTTTATCCAAATAATATTTTGATTTGAAGAATTTTTTACCAGAGCAGAAGCAGAAATTTTCCAGCCTTTTACTTGATTTTTTGTATTGACCAATACCCTTAGAGATTGCCCCACTGGCACCCCTGAAATTTCCTCGCTACTAACCGAGAACATAATCGGCAATGCTTGCTCACGAAGAGCTTGACCACCACCAAGATATTTAAGTTGAATAGTCTTGTCATTAACAGTAACTGTTCCACCAGCTATGTCATTAACCAGTCCAGCGTCATAAGCAAGTGCTTCAATTAAAAGTTTCTTTGGATTAACAACTTCAAAAATTAATTGGCGAGCCTCTACAACTTGACCAGAAACGATCCCCATTGTGGAGATTATTCCACTGACTGGGGCTCTTAATTCTTCATTCGCAATAGCAGCTTCAGCCTCCTCAATCATTTTCTTAGGCACAGTATCAGAAATCTCACGAAGT
>CAMBJN010000041.1 GCA_945867755.1 Polynucleobacter meluiroseus | reverse complement strand
GTATCCGCATAAAGCAATCATTTTTCCACCACCAAGAGCCAATAACACTCAGGTGGCGAAAGCAAAATGCGGGCAGTGTGGTTATGAGGTCAACTTACTAAAGAAGTGGGCCAGCATGGGCGCACCAATTTGCCCTAAAGACAATATACGCATGGAAGAAGTTGTATCCGACTTGATTAGCGAAACTCCTGAAGAAGAGTTTGCTCGCAAAGAAAAAGAAAAAGGAATCAAGCGCGCAGTTTGCTAGCGCTGGATCAGCTCAATCTTATAGCCATCAGGATCTTGAACAAAGGCGATCAAGGTATTGCCACCTTTGACTGGTCCAGCTTCACGCGTGACATTGCCACCCGCCACTTTAATGTCTTCGCAGGTTTTATAGATATCTTTCACGCCAATGGCGATATGTCCATAAGCAGATCCAATTTCATAGTTACTTACGCCATGGTTGTAGGTGAGTTCGATTTCAGCCTGTCCTGAGATATTGCCTTGCTCGTACCCTACAAATGCCAATGAGTAATCCATGCCAGGGCGCTCAGTGGTTCTCAATAAGTTCATGCCCATCACTTCTGTATAGAACTTGATGGATCTTTGTAGATCGCCAATGCGAAGCATGGTGTGTAGTAATTGCATGGTTTATTCCTTATATCCCAGTGCAGGGTGCCTTTATCTTATTCCTTAGTATTTAAGGGTGTTTCTTTGATATCCATATTTATTGTTTAACATAATAATGATTATGCGAATAAATGATAAGTCTAGCTAAAGTGCACTAATCAATAAAACTACTTGATTTGAGACTTATATGGCTTCTTATAGAGCTTGAGCCATCTTGATTTAAGCCCTTCAGCAATCTCAGCTTGATTGTGTTGTTCAGCAAAATCAATCGCAGTCATCTTGACGTTATTGATCTTGGATAAATCAGCATCACGATCAAGCAATAACTTCACTACTTCAATATGACCGCCGCGAGCCGCCATCATCAATGCAGTTGTTTTGTTTGGGCTCTCTGGATCCACATAAGCATTCTTATCGAGCAAAAAAGCAGCAATCTTCAGGTGCCCATTGGTGGCTGCGTAATGCAAGGCTGACCAACCAGGCTTATTGACCTCAACTTGGCGTTTCTCGACCATATATTTGACTAATTCCTCAGATCCTGTGAAAGCCGCCAACATAACTGGCGTTTCACCAGCTCAATTGGGTCTTTCTAGGTCGATGGATGGTGTATCAATGAGTAATTTAGCCACATCAAGGGACTTTTCAGTAATGGCAATGGTCAATGCTGAGTTACCTTTGTTATCCATGGCATTGGGGCTCATGCCACTGGCTAAGCCTTTTTTGACAGCCTTGGCGTCATTGAACTTCACATCACGCAAAAAACTGTCTACTTGGTATTGCTGGGCTTGTGGCAGCACAGACCCCGGTGTTTGGGCGTGAGTCAATGAAACAGATAATGAAATTACCGATAATAAACAGCATGTTGCAATAGTTTTATACATTCAGGTTTAACTTTAAGTTTTCCGCACTCAGTTTATTCAGCGAGTTCAAATAGGGGCTTTAAAGAGAGTTTTGAAGTTATGGGTAGTGACTTTCGCAAGCTCTTCAACTGTCACACCCTTCAAATTCGCCACGAACTCAGCCACATGAGATACCCAAGCTGGTTCATTGGTTTTACCTCTGTGCGGCATGGGAGCCAAATAAGGAGAATCAGTTTCTATCAACATCCTCTCTAAAGGAACTTGTTTGCATGTTTCTTGGAGATCTTTGGCGCTTTTAAAGGTCACAATGCCAGAGAATGAGATGTAAAAACCAAGCTCCATGGCTGCTTGTGCAACTTCCCAGCTCTCGGTAAAACAATGCATCACCCCTGCCACCTGACTGGCACCCTCTTCTTTGAGGATCTTGATGGTGTCTTCAGAAGCAGAGCGCGTGTGAATGATCAAAGGCTTATTGACCTTGAGAGCTGCGCGGATGTGAGTGCGAAAACGCTCACGTTGCCATTCCATCTGTTCATAGGTTTTGTCGCCCATGCGATAGTAATCAAGGCCCGTTTCCCCAATAGCCAAGATCTTTGGATGCTGAGCTAATTTAACCAATTGCTCAACCGTAGGCTCTGGAGTGTCTTCGTAATCAGGGTGGGTGCCAACAGTAGCAAACAAATGATCGTGAGCTTCTGCCAAGGCCAGTACATTCGGAAAGTCAGGCATGTCCACAGAAATACACAAAGCATTTTGTACTTTGGCTTCTTTCATGCGCGCCAAAATACCCGGCAAGTTTTCAGTGAACTCTGGGAAGTCTAAGTGGCAGTGAGAATCAACGAACATATAGTGAGAACTTCCAGTTAATCTTTAAATATTTCTTGATAACGAATCAAGAGAGCTTCTATTTGAACCCGATTTGCCAAAGCGTGCAGCTCATGGCGTCTGGCGTTCAATAGAACCTTCCAATAATCAGACAGCTTATGAGTTCTAGCGTTTTTAGAACATGCTACTAAGGACGCACGCCTAGATGGGTAATAACGAATCTGCCCTGCGTTTTGTTGACTCATCAAATCAGCAGTCCAACGCTCGAGAGTCACCAATAGATCAGACATCGGGGCTTTATGGATTGTTTCAGCTGTTTGGAGCCAATTGATTTGAGAGCCCTCCCCCAAAGCTTTTAGGAGTGGCTCAGCAATCTCTTGAGCTGACTCTCCTGCTCCAGATAAACCCAATAAACGATCTCTGGCATCCATCACCGCCCCGCCGGCTTCACTCAGAACTTTCTCAATATCTGCTTGATTGGCTTTGACGCCAGCGGCCGCAACTTGAGAGGTCAACCAAGCCAAAGACACTTCAGTTGTTGGTCTTCCCAAGGCAAGCAATCGGCAACGAGAACGAATCGTTGGCATGATGCGATCTAATCGATCGCTGACCAAAATAAACAAGGTGCTTTCAGGTGGTTCTTCAAGCGTCTTTAATAAGGTGTTGGCTGAGACTGGATTCAAGGTTTCAACAGGATTGATCAAAACCACCCGTTGTACACCGCGATGAGGCGAAGTGGTAATCCCGTCCAAAGCTTCTCTGATTTGCTCAACCTTGATCACAGAGCTCAGCTTTTTATCTGCTTTTTCAGGGTCGTCTTCGACCTTTTTCCTGCCTTTTTTAGGCTTGTCTTCTAGACCATCATCCCCCGCCATTTCTTCAAGTGGGAGCAAATGAGCTTGGTTCTCAGGAACAATCCCTAAAAAGTCAGGATGGTTTCCCGTATCAAACCAATGACAAGCTTCACACTGACAACAAGGCTTTTTAGTTTGTGTGGTTTCGCAGATCAGGGCTTTTGCCAAATGAAGCGCAAAATCCATCTTGCCAATCCCTGTTTGACCATGCAACAAAATGGCATGCGGCATATTGGTCAGATTTAACTCAGACCATGCTTGTTCAAACCAAGGGTACAGGGATTGCTTCATAGGCAATGATTATCTGAGGCGTTATAGTTAAAATTAATGATAAATATAACAATATTAATCATATATTTACAATGGTTTCTTGAAGTATCTTCCAGATAACTTCTTTGCTTTGATTCGCATCAATCAGATGAAATCTTGCCGCATCATCTTGGGCGCGGCGCAAGTATTCGAGTCTAACTTTTTCAAAAAAGTCGGTATTGAGCTGTTCAAACTTATCAGGGTCACGTGCAGCGCTGCGACGAGATTCTGCAGTTTCGCTGGGCAAATCGAATAAGAAGGTCAGGTCGGGTTGCAAGACATACCGCTTACCTGCCCCATCTTCAGACAAACGCATCTGAACCCAAACCTCGAGTTCATAGAGCTTGGCTAAATCTAAACCACGCCCACCGCCTTGGTAGGCAAAACTAGCGTCCGTAAAACGATCGGAGATCACAATCTTGCCAGCTGCCAAGGCAGGTTCAATCACCGTGGCCAAATGCTCTCTTCTGGCTGCAAACATCAACAAAGCTTCTGTTTCCAGGTGCATTGGATGGTGCAGCAGAATCTCACGCAACTTCTCACCCAAGCCAGTACCACCCGGCTCTCGGGTCAGAACAATCTCATGCTGGGGGTATTTTTTCCCCAATTCGTCAGAAAATGCCTGGATGTGTGTGCTTTTGCCAGCCCCATCAATGCCTTCAAAGGTGATGAATAAGCCTGGCGCATTATTGGATTGAGTGAAAAGAGACATGGGCAAATAGGGTTTACTGGTTAATTACTTTTTTAACTGATACTTTCTAACAGCTTCATTATGCGCTACCAAGGTCTCTGAAAAAGCGCTTCTACCATCACCCTTGGAAACAAAGTAAATGGCTTTTGAGCTGCTTGGCTGTGCTGCGACTATCAAAGAGTTTTTACCTGGCATTGCGATCGGGGTGGGTGGCAAACCATAGCGTGTATAAGAATTGTAGGGGCCATCCTTCAATAAGTCCTTTTTCCTGAGGTTGCCATCAAACGATGCGCCCATGCCATAAATGATGGTGGGATCAGTTTGCAGCTTCATACCTATTTTCATGCGGTTATTGAATACGGCTGACACCAAACCACGATCATCCGCATGCCCGGTTTCCTTCTCAATGATCGAGGCCAACTTCAAAAGATCATAAGGTGACTTGACGGGTGAACCCTCATGGCGCTTGCTCCATGCATCATCCAAATGACTTTGCATGGCTCGGTATGCTTTTTGGTAGATTGACGTATCAGTGTCGCCAGGCTCATACACATAGGTATTTGGGAAAAACAACCCTTCAGGATGAGCTTCCTTGGCTTCTAACTTGCTCAGTAACTGTTTGCTTGACCACGCCTTGGCCTCTTTCTTAAGCTCAGGCTGAGCATCAATCGCAGCTTTAAATTGCGCAAAGGTCCAGCCTTCCACCAAAGTAACGCTGAGTTTGACGCTGTCCCCTCGGGCCATTTGGGATAGGACAGAGGCCAAGCTCGCTCCTTTAGAGAAGTCATAAACCCCCGCCTTCAAATTTTTTGCCCAGAAAAATGACCTGGCCACCAATTGAACCCGCCAAACAGATACATCCAGTCCTTGGGCGGCCATTTGATTGGCCACGCTGGATACATTTGATTTTGGATTAATCTTTACCCTGAGCACATTCTCAGTGTTATTTTGAGATGCAGCTAATGGATTTGATGCGCCTTTAGGCACCGCTGGAGCCATGAATGCCACATACGCAATGAACAGCGCAATGGCTAATCCGCCTATCAGAGTTAGCTTGAGTAAAAACTTAATAAAATTAGGTATATAAACAAAGTTCATAGGGCACTATGATAAAAGCTTATTGATAAACACTAACAAAAAACCAGAATATGTCTCAAACAAGCAATAACAACTCGAATACCTGCTTCACCCCTCTTCAGGACTGGTCTTGCATCAGTGTGATTGGGGCAGACGCTGTTGATTTTCTCCAAAATCAACTGACCAACAGTGTGAAGTCGATTGCCAACGCCCCAGCGGCATCGATTGCACTTCCACACCAACAAAATCGTTTTGCAGGCTATTGCTCAGCCAAGGGTCGATTGATGGCGAGTTTTTGGATCATGCGTCAAGACACCACTGTGAGCGCTGAGAGTTCAGAGTCACAGCCAGCTTTTTATTTGTTCATTTCAAAAGACTTGGCCCCCACTTTGGCCAAACGCTTGAGTATGTTTGTCTTGCGCTCCAAGGTCAAAGTGCTTGATCTAACAGAATCCATTGATATGTTTGGCTTTGCCACAGAATCGAATGTATCTAGTGAAGGAATGATGAAGTTGATTGGTATATCGGGCGTCCTCACCGCAGAATTACCTGCTGTGAATATCAATCAAGTCCAAACCAAACGATATCTTTTCTCTGTTCCGAAAAATCAATCAGCGACTGCCATTGAAGTTATTGGAACAATCGGCCAAATTGATGGCGCAGCCTCAGAGGCTTGGAATTGGCTTGAGATCCAAAGTGCAATCCCACGAATCACCCAAGCAACCTTCGAACAATTTGTGCCACAAATGATCAATATGGAATCTTTGAAAGGCATTGATTTTCAAAAAGGCTGTTACCCAGGCCAAGAGGTTGTGGCAAGAAGCCAGTACCGCGGCACAATCAAGCGTCGCTTGCATGTGGCTCACCTCAATCATCAAGCAGATCATCAGACAGAGATATTGCCCGGCAATGAGATTTTCCATGGTGACGACCCATCACAACCCTGTGGCATGGTGGTCTTAGCTGCACCGCATCCATTAGTCAAAAACCGTGTGGATGTTCAGGTCGAATGTAAATTAGAAGCCCTTCAAACCGGATCAGTGCATTTAGGTTCTGCAACAGGTCCTGCTTTGAGTTTCTCAGCATTACCCTATCCTTTGATTGAAATCTAAATTAAAGCCAAAGCACCAGTATGTGTTTAGTTCTGACCTCATGGCAATCGCACCCAGACTATCCTTTGGTGGTTTTGGCGAATCGTGATGAGTTTTATGATCGTGCCACCGATGCCATGCACTGGTGGAATGATCACCCGCATATTTTGGCTGGGCGTGATTTGGCTGATGTCAAAGGTCAAGCAGGTACATGGATAGGCTTGAGTAAAACTGGGCGCTTTGCAGCACTCACCAATGTTCGAGCCCCGAGTGAGAAAAATCCCGATACGCCAACCCGCGGAGAAATCACCGCGAGCTTTTTAAGAAGTGATCAAGCGCCTGAGCAGTTCATCACCGCTCAAGGCTCAAGCTTTGGTCGTTACAACGGCTTTAATTTACTGGCAACTGATCTATCAAAAGAAACACCTTCTTTGGTTTGGTTCAGTAATCGGGTGCAGATGGGCCAATCACTGCGTCCTAGAAAAACCATGAATCCTCAAGCGTTAACACCAGGTATTTATGGTTTATCCAATGGCATGCTCGACACTCCATGGCCGAAAGTTCAACACCGTGTGGGTGCCTTTGCACAATTGCTGGCGATGGATACGGGACAATTCAAACGCGCGGAGAACTATTTGCGCATGATGGAAGATATGACCCAAGCGCCCGATGAGTACTTACCTCAAACAGGTGTTTCTTATGAATGGGAGAAAGTTTTATCTTCAGCCTTCATCAGAACTCCCAACTACGGCACACGCTCGAGCTCATTGATTCGGGTGCGCAAAGATGGTCATTTTGAAGTAATCGAAAAGCGCTTTGATGCTGATAAAGAAATAGGCACTCAATTGTTTGAAGGGCAAATAGAGAATTTCCAACAAGCCAGCTCTCATTAATTAGTAAATAAAACTATTGAGACGAGCGGAATATTTTTCTAAATTATTTGGCTTGTCTGGTGGGTAATTCTTTGAAGTATTTAAAAGTCGCGCTGCCCATACAACAAATACGATCACGTTCATCGTAAAGCTTGGCTTCCACAAATGCCATGGTTGGAGTCGCGTGAACGGTCTTAGCCGCGACTCTCACAATTCCCTGAGCCGCTTGCATAAAATTAGCCTTAAGCTCAATGGTGACCACGCCCCGACCAGCCTCATCAGAAGCTCTGGCGGCGACGGCCATGCCGACATCCATCAAAGTCAATAAAACACCGCCGTGAGCCACTTCCCAACTGTTATTGTGCTCAGGCTTTAGGGATAAGACCACCTCGCCCTCGCCCAATTCTGCGCGCAGACAGCGCACACCCAGCAGTTTTAAGAAGGGAACATCGAGTTCCACACCCAGTTCTTTAAGTTGTTTTTGATCCATAGCCATATATTAATCGGGGTTATCCAGGGCTTATAGAACTTTTCTGCAAATATTTCAAAAGCTACCTAGAATGAGGCATTAGAAAAACGATGACTTATGCCCTTTCATTTACTTGCCGGTGACTCTCTAGCACTGGTGCAAAACCTCCAGCCGACCCCTATTCCAGAGCCTTATTGGGTCGGTTTTTCTGAGCGTGCAGCCCAGACTTTGGGCATTCCTACCCATAATGGCCTCCCCGTCGATCCAGCTTGGCTTGATGTATTGGCTGGCAATCAGATTCAAGTAGGTGATCAAGTGTTCAGTCCCTATGCCACTGCTTACAGTGGTCATCAATTTGGTGTATGGGCCGGCCAATTAGGGGATGGTCGAGCGATTTATCTGGGTGATGTGAATGGCCAAGAGCTTCAACTAAAGGGTGCCGGCAAAACAGCTTATTCAAGAATGGGTGATGGCCGAGCTGTCTTGCGCTCATCGATCCGAGAATTTTTATGCAGTGAAGCCATGCATGCCTTAGGCGTACCAACATCAAGGGCTTTGGCGGTGGTTGGCTCAGACATGCCGGTGTTTCGTGAAACCAGAGAGACTGCTGCTGTTTGTGCGCGGGTTGCTCCTAGCTTTTTACGCATTGGTCATATTGAGCACTATGGTCAGAATCACATGCATGAAGAATTGCGTCTGACCCTCGATCATTTGATCAAACATCACTACCCTGAATGCGCCAACAGCCCCACACCTTATTTGAGCCTGCTCGAGCAGATCGCTTTGCGCACCGCTTGCATGGTGACTCAATGGCAAGGATTGGGCTTTTGTCATGGGGTTCTGAATACTGACAACACCAGTTTGTTGGGATTGACCTTGGACTACGGCCCTTTTGGCTTTTTAGATACTTTTCAGATTGATCACATTTGCAATCATTCTGATCATGGTGGTCGTTATGCCTATCACCGCCAAGCTGAAGTCTTACACTGGAATTTGTATTGTTTGGCCAGCGCGATGTTAGAAGCTTTACAAGAAGAACTCCATAGCTCCTTGGGCTTGGATCAAGAAGCAGCGATCAATAAAATCAAAGACACCTTGGATCATTACAACCGCGAATACGCTGCCAACTGGCAAAGCTTGTTCAGGCAAAAATTGGGTTTAAGTATTACGGATAGCAAAGATGTGGCTTTGCTCGAAGAACTGTTGCAAGGTTTGCATCAGCATCAACTTGATCACACCCTCTTTTTTAGAAATCTTTCAGAAGGTCAAGACCTACCAAAATCATTAGATATTTGGGGTCAGAAATACCAAGAACGCTTGAGCCTTGAAAAGCACTCTAAAGATCAGCGCTTAGAACAGATGCGACAAATTAATCCCAAGTATGTCTTGCGCAATTACTTGGCGCAAAACGCGATTGAATTAGCGCAAAAGAAAGACTTTTCTGAAGTGGCTCGTTTATTGAAGATTCTAGAAAACCCTTATGAGTCTCAAGCAGTGTCTGAGGACTACGCCATGGGCCCTCCCCCTGAATTGGCTCATTTGGCCATCAGCTGCTCTTCTTAAAGAATGATTTGATTTTTTATTAGCTGCAAACTTAGATAAATGCTTAAACCAAAGATTCACATCATCACTCGTACAATGAGCCTATGAAGAAAACCGATCAAGAATACCAAGCCACGCTTAGTGATATAGAGTACCGGGTCACACGCCAAGCAGCCACAGAACATCCTTTTAGCGGGCGTTACTGGGATCACTGGGAAGCCGGAAAATATGACTGCGTGTGTTGCGGCACTCCTTTGTTTGCCTCTGACACCAAGTTTGATGCTGGTTGTGGCTGGCCCAGTTACTTTCAGCCCTTAGAAGCTGATGTGATTGCGGAACACAAAGACATGGCGCATGGCATGATCCGTACAGAAGTTCGTTGCAAGAATTGTGATGCTCATTTGGGCCATGTGTTTGAAGATGGCCCAGCACCCACAGGATTAAGGTACTGCATCAACTCGGCTTCGTTAAAATTCAAGGATGAGGCTTGATCAATAATTTTCTGATCAAGTTGCATCTCTATAAACAATTCTTAGAATTAATAGTTAAAAAGTGATTTATGA
>CAMBJN010000040.1 GCA_945867755.1 Polynucleobacter meluiroseus | reverse complement strand
CTAAGTCGCCAGCCATCTCGCCTCTGACTGAATCCATTTCAGCAACCATCACCCAAACATCACCGGATTTGAGTTGAAACACTTGCCATAAATCATCGCCAATTAGATTTTTGCCAAAACCCTCAGTCATAGGGCCTAGAGGTTTGTCTGGGGCAGTGGCAGACTTGGCCAGCAACTTTCCATTGCTGTGCCATATCTGAAAAGAAATCTTACTTTCGTAAGGGTGGCCACTGATTTCTTCTGTTGATGAATGCTGGTGCTCTAATTCATCAGGTAACTCAATGATGATCGGATTGGTGATCGTGGCATGCTCGAGTTGTTTGGCAGCCAGAACTTCTAAAACGCGGGCAGAGGTTGCTAGTCGTGCACTGAAAATCTCTTCTGATTCATGTTCAGTGACAAAGTGAGCAGCAAGACCCATGCCACTCAAAATCAGGATCATGGATAAAAATATCCAAAGTAGCAATCTTTTTCTAATTGAAAAATAAATCATGATTCTTCTATGTCACCAATTCTGTAACCAACACCACGAAGTGTCTTAACGATATTTGGGCTGATTTTTTTACGTAAATTATGAATATGAACATCGATGGTGTTGCTCTCAACGCCATCACTCCAACCGTACAGCGTGTCTTCAAGCTGAGATCGATTGAAAACCTGATGCGGACTTTCTGCTAACTTCTTCAGCAAGGCAAATTCACGGCGCTGTAAATCCAGAAGGGTGCCTTTCCAAGTCACGGATAGAGAGGTGAGATCAATGACTAAATCACCAATTTTTAATTGATTGACAGTGTTGCCGCTGCGACGTCGTTCCAGAACCCGAATTCTTGCAAGCAATTCATCTAATTCAAATGGCTTGGTGAGGTAGTCATCGGCCCCTAAGTCCAAACCTAAAATACGATCTTTGGTGGCGTCTCTGGCAGACAAAATCAATACTGGAATATGACTGCCTTTTTGACGAATGGTTTTGAGTACCTCAGTGCCATCTACTTTCGGCAAGCCTAAATCTAAAATTACGATATCAAATTCACCATCAGTCAATGCGTGGATGGCTTTTTGGCCATCCCCGACATGATCCACATGATGATTGGCACGCGTTAATGCAGTGATCAAGCCTGATGCGAGTAATTCATCGTCTTCTACCAATAAAATTCTCACCGCTTGATGACCTTTTCCTTAAAGATTAACTATCCAATTTAAATAGTTTAATCGATTAACCTGGCTCATTATTTTCGTTTTTCAGCTACTTTTTCAAGTAATTGATTGATTTCCTTGCGACGACCATCATCGGCTACTTTGCGACTATTTCTGGCAGGTGCTTGCAAAGCTTTACGCAAAGATTTTTCGGCGCCTGAGTAATCGCCACTTCTGAACAAATAGTCAGCATAAAAGTAATTTGGGTCGATGCCGTCAGGATTGATGCTCAAACCCTTCTTTAAGTACTCAGCCGCTTTTTTGTCATCTCCAAAACCAATTGGCCAACCTGGAACTTGGTAGTAGAGCGACCCCAAGCTTGTGTATGCAGAACCATCTAAAGCTGCGGGATTGATTTCAAGAGCTTTTTCAAAAATCTTTTTGGCATTTTTCACGTGTGCTAATGCACCCAATCCACCTTTTGCCCCTGCGTAGCTAGATTCAACAATGCCTTGCCAAATCAGAATCTCGGCACGATTTGGATTTTGAGCCACCAATTGATTGGCTTCTTTGATCAATGATTCAAAGCCTTTTTCATGACTTGATTCAGGGCTTTGATACTTGACCTTTTCCCATTCCTTTTGAATGGTGCTGACGTCTTCTTCAACACCCGCAATAGCTATTGAGCTGATAAGAGTTAAACCAATCAAAAGAGCGGCTGGTATTTTTTTAATGATATTCATATAAACCTCGTGATTATTTGTTTAGATATTTGTTGATGATTGGAAGTTGACCCTGAATGGCTTTGTCGGGAATGCTTGGGAATAATTGATTCATGAAGACAAAAAATGATTCTTTAAAACCTAGTTTCTTTTCCCAGGCATTACCACCCAAAAACTTCATGAATTCTCGAGCAACTTCCTTGGGTGTGTCTGCATCCGTTTTAAGTTCAGCGTTCATTTGCATCACTTGATCTGAATTGATACTTGTTTTGGTGGCGCGCGGGGCGAAGTACCTGACTGATACAGATGTGTCTGATAACTCTCTTCTCAGAGATTGAGAAAAGCCTCGCAGGCCAAACTTACTGGCACAGTAAGAAGAAAACCCTGGAAACCCTAAATAACCGAAGATAGATCCGATATTGATGATCTGTGAGGGTTCTTTCATTAAAAGAGGAAGCAATTTTTTGCATACGAGCATTGGGGAGACAAGATTGGTTAGCATCAACTGTGTGATGTCCTTATCTGATTGCTGCGCAAAGCTCTTGAATTGGCTAATCCCTGCATTGTTGATCAACAGATTAATCCCTTGTTGAGCTGTGATGGCATCCATCAATCGAACAGATGTGCTGTCATCACACAAATCACCAGGAACGATTTGAATTTTTATCGATATTGCAGCTGAATTGGTTAACTCATTCTTTAGTGCTTCTAGCTTTTGAGTATCCCGCCCCATCAAGATCAATGATGAGCACTGTGGCGCCAGTTGCAGGGCAATGGCTTTACCAATACCACCTGTGGCACCTGTTAAAACTGCTTTGTATGGTTTATTTTTCATGGTGATCAGTTAAAAATGATTTCTTCAGTATTGGTGGTGTTTATGCTTCTAAAAATATCGCCATAAAGCTTATAAAAGTTCTTGGCGCAATGAATGATGGTTTCTTGGTTTTTTGGATCAGTGACTTGATTCATCAAACTTTCAAAGAATTTGACGTGCTCTAAATCCAAGCTGCCATGAGAGTTGAGGTAGCTAAAAGCATTGGGGGGTAGGCCAAGACTGCTCTTGATTGAACTGGCAGCATTGGTCGCTAAAGCAATGCTGGTGCCTTCAAGGACGTGCACCATGCCAAAGAATCCAAGTGGATTACCGCGATCAATTTGATGATAGGCGTAAGCCACCATCATTTCAGTGCTGATGTGAGGGCGTGAGTGTCTGACTTTCTCGGCATCATCACCGCAAGCGGCAATATCAGACAAGATCCATTCTTCGTGACCCAGTTCCTCTTCAATATATTCTGCAATCGCTGTTCTTAGCCATTCATGTTGAGAACCCAGCCTAGAGCCACAAGCCATCAATAGTGGCACGGTGTGCTTAACATGGTGATAAGCCTGAGTCAAAAAAGCGACATACTGTTCTTTGTGTATCTCACCCTTTAGGGCACATTCAATGATGGGGGCTGCAAAAAGAACCTGTCTTTCTTGCTCGGTTGAACTTTGTAATTGATTAAAAAATTTCAAGTGATTCTCCGTTGGTTGAAGCTCTTCTGTATAACAATTCAATTTGATTGTTAAATTTGTGTTTAATAAGATCTCGCTTAAGCCTGCCATTGGCAGTTGCAAGACCATTGATGGGGGTGAAGGGTTCAGTAGCCAGCATCCAAGGTCCAATTTGCGCGTAGTCAGGAAGATCTTGATTGACCGCTGTGATTGCCAACTGAATAGCTTCATCGGATAAATCATCTTTTGCGGCGACCAGTAAAGCGCCAAGTTGTGCTTGCCCATCACCTACCACGATGGCTTGCTTGAACAAACCACTGCCCAGTAATAATGATTCTGGCCACTCTGGAGAGATATTTCTGCCAAAGCTGGTAATCAACACATTCTTTTTACGACCATCCAAATACAAAAAACCTTCATCATCTAAATGACCTAAATCACCAGTTGGTAACCAGTTGTCATTGGTCATTGCGGGCGTGCCTTTAGCCTCACTTGTAAGCCCTTCAGCATTTTCTAAATAGTGCGGAAGGCCTACATTCTTGACCTCAATCTCGCCGTCTTCTGAGATTCGAACGCTTCGATTCGCAAGAACTTTACCAACACTGCCGATACGTTCATTGTTGGGCGTGTTTAAGGCAAGCACTGAAGCACATTCTGATAAGCCGTAGCCCTCATACACAGGAATGCCCAATGACTTCGCTGTCTTAATCAAGGTAACCGGTGTTTTTCCACCGCCCACAGCCACAAATTTCAAGCTTTTCAATCGAGGATCTTGCTTTGTGCTGTGTGCAACCATGGCCTGAAGCATTTGAGGCAAAAGAATGATGCTTTCTGCCTGGTATTTTTCAATTGCTGCAATACAAGCTTCTGCATCAAAATTACTTGAGCCATGCAAGCCAACCTCGCTCAAGGGCACGCATATGTTTTCAGCGCCAAGGCCTAAGGCTGTGTACACGCCAGCAATATTTTCTAAAAGAACTGATAAGGGCAACACATTCAAATGTTTTTTTATTTGAAGTGAACGCAGCGCTTGCTCGAGTGATTGGGCCACGGACCATTGTTGGTCGGTGCTCAAGCAAACACCTTTTGGTTCTGAAGTGGTGCCGGAGGTATATGTTATTTTTTGTACTTCTGAAAGATTGGGTTGATCAATCATGCTTGGCGCAACGTTCATGCTTTCAAACAGCTTTAATTCACCTTCATATTGATTCTGAAATGAGAAGCCAAGATTTTTGACCACATCTTCTTGGGCACAAAAAATTGCTTGCATGCCGCTTGATTGGACGGCATGCAGCCACTGACTCGGTGTAAAAAAACTGGGAAGAGGAATCAATGTCACGCCAATGTCTTGAGTGGCCAAATCAATCGCAATCCACTCCAAAGAATTATCAGCCAGTAGCCCAACGGGTGCTTTGGGATTCTTTCTATTTAAAAGAGCAGCCGACACTTGAGAAATTTTCTTTACAAGAGCGGCTTTATCCCAAGACTTCGATCCTGAAGACAGAATGGTTTGATGTTCAGGGACTAAATTAAGCCAGCTTCTCATAGCCTGAGGCGATGTCACCAAACATCACTTGTGGTTGAGTGCTGTAATAAGTTCCCCAGTTTTTACCGCCATCCTCCAAGCGACCTGGATCAGCTTCTGCCAATTGAAATAACTTGATACCTAGGCGTTTGAATGAATTCAGTAATGTGCGAGTTGCAGTAAAAGTCACCCACTTATAGCCTTGCTCGTGTAGAAAGCGAGTCATGTTGATGATCAGGGCACGACCAGCGCCTGCATGCACAGCAGCCAAATTACCCACCTCGACAATTTGCTGGCGAGTGGTGTGTTCTTTGACTTGGGCTGCAATGTTGATTTCTAGTGGCGCATCTAAGTACTGCTCAACAAAGCTTTTATGATCCGTGAGCTCAGAAAAGCCTAAGGCTGCGAGCCATTGACCTTGAGCATCTTTGCAACCCACCAAGATATCGCTGAAGTGATGCACATCAGCACCATAGGTTTTGTAGAAGGTTGTTGCAATGAAAGACTGCAGACTTTCGCGTTCCGGGTGTTGTTTGTTTACCCATTCAAGCTTGTAAAGATCTTCTTCAGAATTAAATTCTGGGCAGATTAATGTATGCTTTGCGTCATGATATGTTCTTAAAGTAAGAGCCATGCCCGATCCTTTTGTTTGGTATAGGTCAAACAATAGAGGTCGAAAATTAAGGCTAAATTAAGGATTCGCCAATCAAGGCATTAAATACTCAGGCCATTGATTTAATTGATTTTATTTAATAAAGAAAAGAGATTATTTTGAAAAAATTCATGGTTTTAGCGCTGTTTTTAAGCACCTTTGCTTCGCTTGCCTCAGCTAATCCATCGGCTGGAGCGGCACGCCTTGGTGATAGTTTGATCCTTGAGCTCAAGGATCAGCACGATCAAACCGTGACGATTAATGAACAAACCAACATGGTCCTATTTGCCGCTGGTAAATCAACCAGCGCACTCATGAGCAAAACCTTGGAAGATTTACCACCCACAATCTTGAAAGATAAAAAAGCACTCTACGTGGCAGATATCAGTGGCATGCCAAGTTTTATCACCAAAATAGTGGCGATTCCTAAAATGCAAAAAAGACCTTACACGATTGCCCTCTTGAAAGATGATGCGCAGTCAAAACGATTTCCACAAAAAGATGATGCAATCACCATCATCAAGCTCAAGTCTGGAAAAATCACTGACATCACTTTCGTGACCAAGCAAGAAGAGATCACTAAAGCCTTGCAGTGAAATTTGGTCAGCGGATATACCAAAACTACCAACTCACTTAAACTTTTTCTCTAGGTGACGTTCAAATCATTCAAGCTTAGAATTAAAGATTAATTGATAAATAAAATATAAAGTAACTGAATGAGATTCAATCTCTTCTGAGGGGTGAGCATGTTACGTTTTGATATACCGCCAGTGAGTGCCAACGTTGTAAGGCTTGAGGCTTTTATTGTATTTGTGGTTTGCGTCATTGCTCTGTTGGGCTTTCCGCATCTATTGCCTCTCTTAGCTTTGATGGGTTTGGTGCGAGGATTTTTCGGGCACTACAAATGCCCATCACATCGCTTGTTCACTAAAATCCTGACTGGTATGAACCTCGCTGGCAAAAAAGAGAATGCGGGCGCAAAAATGTTTGCCAACAAGATTTTGTTCATCGCTGCTGGCATCGCATCGATCTTGCTTTATTCAGGCAATGATTTGTGGAAAGTGCCTGCCACTGCTTTGGTGATTTTCTCTACCCTTGAATGGGCATTCTCATTCTGCGCTGCTTGCTGGGCTTATGGATTTTGGTACAAATTCTTTCCGCCACAAACCTGAGTCATTAACTCCAGACAGGCGGCTTCTTAGCTGCCTTCGCAACGTCCTCTAAATAAGCTTGATGAGCTTCTTGCTCTTCATTTGAAGCCAACTGCACCACTAATTTAGTGGGCAGGGGTTTGCGTTTTGCATTGGCTGCGTCACTGTCCATGCCATGCAGGTCAATCATTAAATCTTCTTGACCACGGGTCATGGCCAAATACACCTCAGCCAAGAGTTCAGCATCTAAAAGAGCACCGTGCAGGGTGCGGTGTTCGTTGCTGATGGCAAAACGCTCACAAAGAGCATCTAAAGAATTTCTTTTGCCAGGAAACATTTCTCGGGCATTTTTCAGGGTGTCAACCACGCTTGCCACATGATCATCAACTTTGCCACGCTTTAAAAATCCAAATTCAGCATTTAAAAACCCCACGTCAAACGGAGCGTTATGAATGACCACTTCAGAATCTTTTAGGAAAGTTATGATGTCATCGGCCACATCAGCAAAGACTGGCTTATCTGATAAAAACTCTACCGTTAAACCGTGAACAGCCACAGCACCCGGATCAATATCTCTTTGAGGGTTGATGTAATGATGAAGCTTATTGCCGGTCAAGCGTCGATCAATCATTTCTAGACAACCAATCTCAATCACCCGATCTCCAGTGAGCGGATTAAGACCAGTTGTTTCCGTATCAAGAATGATCTGACGCATAAATTCTTCCTAATTTAAAACTTTAAAAATAACTAAAAACAAAACTTAAAACTTGTAACTCTAAAATCAATCTTTTAGCATTTCAGGGGGGATCTCCATCGGGCCCGTGCCGCTGTACTTATCTAAATAAAGATAAATGACTGGCGTGATGATCAAGGTCACAAATTGCGACACGATCAATCCACCCACTACAGCAATGCCCAAGGGCTGTCTTAATTCAGCGCCAGCCCCCAAGCCTAGAGCAATCGGTAATGCACCCACCACGGCCGTCAGCGTTGTCATCATGATAGGCCTAAATCTTAGTAAGCAAGCAGAGCGTATCGCTTCACGCGGCGACATGTTTTGATTGCGCTGGGCATCCAAAGCAAAGTCAATCATCAAAATCGCATTCTTTTTCACCAGACCAATCAAGAGCAAGATACCAATAGTCGCAATGATCGTTAATTCCAGATCAAAAATTCTTAAGAAGATCAAAGCACCAATTGCTGCAGATGGTAAGCCTGCCAAAATCGTCAAGGGGTGAATATAGCTTTCATATAAAACGCCCAATAAAACATAAATCACCAGCACTGCGGCTAAAAGCAAGATGATCTGACTGGTTTGGCCGCTTTGGAATACCGCAGCATCGCCACCATAACTGGTGATGATCGAGGGGGGTAGTTTAAGTTCTTTGACGTATTGCTCTAATTTTTTGGTGGCATCACCCAAAGCCACATCAGGAGCCAAGTTAAATGAAATCGTCACCGCAGGCACTTGACCTTGGTGGTTCACGGCAGTTGGCCCAATGGTTCTTCTGAACGATGCAATGCTCGATAGTGGAACTAACTTGTCATTCGTTCTGCCCCGCACATAGATGCCATTGAGATCAGTTTCATATTGCTTGTACTCGTTGGCTGCCTGGAGAATCACTTGATAAGTGTTCACGCTTGTGTAGATGGTTGACACCTGCCTTTCACCATAAGCAGAGTACAAGGCATTGCGAATATCAGCCACCGTTACACCGGCACTTGCTGCCTTTTCTCGATCAATGTCAATTTGAGCCTGCAAACCTTTTAACTGAGAATCTGTGGTGACGTCGCGGAAGATGCCAGGCTCTGCACGCATTTTTTCAGTGACTTTGGTGGACCATTCATTGATGCCCTCAAAACCCACGCTTTGCAAAATGAACTGATAGCGGCTCTTGGTCACCTTACCGCCTAATTGCAAGTTCTGAATCGGACGCAAATAAATCGCAAGACCTGGAATGTCTCTTAAGTCTTTGCGCAAACTCTCTAAAACTTTCTTCATAGGGGCTCGTTCATCACGAGACTTTAAATTAACAAACATCCTGCCTGTATTGGTGCCTGAGTTTGCGCCGCCACCGATGATGGATACAAGTGCTTCAATGTTTTCATTGTTGCGGACAATCTCAGCCGCCTTGTTTTGTAATTCGATCATAGCGGCAAATGAAATGTCATCCGCTGCCTCAGTGGTCACAAAGATTTGACCAGTATCTTCCTCTGGGAAGAAGCCTTTGGGACTTATGATAAATAAACCAACCGTGATGACAAACGTTGCCAAGGCACCTTGCAAAACTTTCTTTTGATTGACGAGCGCCCAATCAAGTGCTTTTTCATAAGCGGCTAAAACCTTATTGAAGTAGTGCTCAAACTTGATCGTGATCTGTGGCTCTTTGGCTTCTTGACCGTGCTTGGGTAAAAAACGACTGCAGAGCATGGGCACCAAAGTGAGTGACACCACTGCTGATACCAAAATAGACAGGGACACGACCACCGCAAATTCTCTGAACAGCAAACCCAATGGGCCTGGTAAAAAGAAAATCGGAATGAACACAGCGACCAATGAAATTGAAATAGAGAAGATCGTGAAGCTCACCTCTCGACTGCCCAATAAAGATGCCTTCAAAGGGTGCATGCCTTTCTCAATATGACGCATGATATTTTCAAGCACCACGATCGCATCATCAACCACCAGACCAACGGCAATGGTGATACCCAACAAAGAAATATTGTCTAGGCTGTAACCCATCCAATACAGGATTGAGAAGGCCCCAATCAAAGAAATCGGCAAACTCAGCGCTGGAATGATCGTGGCAGCAGCGCGCTTTAAGAACAAGAAAATCACCATCACCACCAAGCCAATGGTGAGTAACAAGGTGAGGTTCACATCATGGATGGCTTCTCTGATTGATCTCGAGCGATCAATCAATAAATTCACTTTGATGGATGCTGGCATCTGTGCCTCAAACTTGGGCACCATCTTGCGCACGGCATCAACCACCTCAACAGAGTTGGCAGTTGGTTGGCGCAGAATCGCTAGAGCAATCGAGCGTTCACCGTTATAAGCAGCCACTGTTTTGACAGATTCATAGCTTTCTTCAACCAGTGCCACATCCTTTAAGCGCACTGGTAAGCCATTGCGCTGAGCAATCACTAAATTCGCGTATTCACTCGCTTTGACCAATTGCTCATTGGCGTAAATTGTGAGTAATTGACGGGGACCATCTAAAACACCAACCGGTGT
>CAMBJN010000039.1 GCA_945867755.1 Polynucleobacter meluiroseus | reverse complement strand
GTGACATCATGCACGGTAAAGATGATCGTCGTTTGGTGATCATTGGGCCTTGCTCTATTCATGAACCAAGTGCTGCGATTGCTTATGCGCACAAGTTATTAGAGCAGCGTAATAAATATGAAGGTGAATTAGAAATTGTCATGCGCGTTTATTTTGAAAAGCCACGCACAACGGTGGGCTGGAAAGGCCTGATCAATGACCCATACCTTGATGAGAGCTACCGCATTGATGAGGGCCTAAGAATCGCTCGTCACCTCTTAATTGAAATCAATCGCATGGGCATGCCTGCCGGTAGTGAATTCTTGGACGTCATTTCTCCACAATACATTGGTGACCTTATTTCTTGGGGTGCGATTGGCGCTAGAACCACAGAAAGCCAAATTCACCGCGAATTAGCCTCTGGTATTTCAGCTCCGATCGGCTTTAAGAATGGTACGGATGGCAATATTAAAATTGCCACGGATGCGATTCAATCAGCCAGTCGCCCTCACCACTTTTTATCAGTTCATAAAAATGGTCAAGTTGCCATTGTTGAAACAAAAGGCAATGGAGATTGCCATGTGATTCTTCGTGGCGGCAAAACCACAAATTATGATGAACAAAGTGTGGCCACAGCTTGTAGCGAGTTAGAAGCTGCCAAATTACCAGCTTCATTGATGGTTGATTGCTCTCATGCTAACTCAAGTAAACAACATGAGCGTCAGATTGAGGTAGCCAAAGATATTGCCGGTCAATTGGCTAAAGGTTCGAAACAAGTATTCGGTGTGATGGTGGAAAGTCATCTATTTGCCGGCGCACAAAAATTCACTCCGGGCAAAGATAATCCTCAAGATCTTAAGTATGCAACCAGCATCACTGATGCATGTATTGGCTGGGATGATTCTCTTGATGTACTAGAGATACTTGCGGAAGGTGTTAAAAAACGTCGCAAGAAGTAATCAGATCAATCGATTACTTAAGTAGCAATCAAGACCCTTCGGGGTCTTTTTTGTGATGCCACAAAACATCTGTACCACCTGCGGCACGGTTAAGTACGCGGGCCAAAACAAACAATAAATCTGAAAGTCGGTTGACGTATTGACGTGGGGAGTCATGAATGGGTTCATAACGACCTAATTTAACGATTGAACGCTCAGCCCTTCGGCAGACAGTTCTACAGACATGTGCCTGCGCTGCTGCACGTGTTCCACCGGGAAGAATGAATTCTTCTAAGCGAGGCAAGGTAGCATTGTATTTTTCAAGCCAAACATCCAACCGAGCCACTTGCTCTTCTTTGAGCAAAGTGTAGTTAGGTATGCATAACTCACCACCTAAATCGAATAGATCATGTTGGACTGTGGAGAATAATTCTCGTAATTCAGAAGCAATGGCCTGAGGAATGTCTTCAGTGATCAAGACCCCGATTTCTGAATTTAGCTCATCAACATCCCCCATGGCGCAGATCCTGAGATGGTCTTTGTCAACGCGCTGACCATCACCCAAACCGGTGGTTCCAGCATCGCCTGTGCGTGTTGCAATTTGTGTCAATCTTTTACCCATATGACTGATTATAGGGAAATGGCTAGAATAGAGCTAAACCATCAATAATCGAGACCTATGAATACCGTTAACGAGAACTCTGAGGCTTTTATTAAGGCCCGCCAAGCCCACCTGGTAAAGGCTTTAAAGCCACATTTGCCCGAGCATGCGCTTTTATGGGAGCCCGAAGACACAATTCCTTATGAATGTGATGGTTTAGCGGCTTATCGCCAAATGCCTTTGGCGGTTGCTCTACCAGAAACAGAGGCGCAAGCCATTGAAGTCATCAAGGTCTGCAGAGATTTGCAAGTACCAATTGTTCCAAGGGGTGCAGGAACAGGTCTTTCGGGTGGTGCTATGCCAATTTCTCAAGGTTTGGTGCTCTCATTGGCAAAGCTCAAAAAAATCATCCATGTAGATCCTATTGCCAGAACTGCAGTGGTCCAACCTGGAGTTAGAAATTTAGCGATCTCTGAGGCAGTTGCAAAACATGGTTTGTATTACGCTCCAGATCCATCCTCTCAAATTGCCTGCACGATTGCTGGCAATGTCAGCGAAAACTCTGGAGGAGTTCATTGCTTAAAGTATGGCTTAACCCTTCACAACATTCTCAAGGTGCGCGGTATCTTGATGACTGGTGAAGTAGTTGAATTTGGCAGCCTAGCGCCCGATGCACCTGGATTAGATTTGATCTCAATTTTAGTTGGTAGCGAGGGTATGCTCGCTGTGATCACTGAGGTGGTGGTGAAGCTTGTGCCTAAACCTCAATTGGCTCAGGTCATCATGGCCAGCTTTGATGACGTTGAAAAAGGTGGTAACGCGGTTGCTGCAATCATTGCTGCAGGCATCATTCCAGCGGGTCTAGAAATGATGGACCAAGCTGCCACTCGCGCTGTTGAAGAATTTGTTCATGCTGGCTACGATGTGAACGCTACGGCTATTTTGTTATGCGAATCTGATGGCACGCCAGAAGAAGTTGCTGAAGAAATTGAACGCATGACAGCTGTTCTGAAAAATAGTGGCGCCATCCGTCTTCAAGTGTCACAGAATGAAGCTGAGCGTCTTAAATTTTGGAGTGGTAGAAAAAATGCCTTCCCAGCAGCTGGCAGAATTTCTGCTGACTACTATTGCATGGACGGAACCATCCCCCGCAAACACATTGCCACCTTGTTAAAACGCATTCAGCTCATGGAAGAGAAATACCAATTGCGCTGCATGAACGTTTTCCATGCAGGGGATGGCAATATGCACCCGCTCATCATGTTCAATGGCTCCGATAAAGCTGAATGGCACCGTGCCGAAGCATTTGGTAGTGACATCTTAAGAACCTGTGTTGAACTTGGTGGAACCATCACTGGTGAACACGGCGTGGGCATTGAGAAGATCAATGAAATGTGCGTTCAATTCAGTGATTCAGAACGTGAGATTTTCTGGAAAGTAAAAGCAGCGTTTGATCCAGATAAATTATTGAACCCTGATAAAGCAATCCCAACACTCAATCGCTGCGCTGAATATGGCCGCATGCGAGTCACTGGCGGGGTTTTACCTCATCCAGAATTGGAGCGCTTCTAAATGAGTGATCAGCTATTAAAAGGATTTGCAGACCAAATCCAGGGTGCAGCAGAAGCCAAACAATTGTTGCGCATCACAGGCTCTGGCTCCAAGGATTGGTTGGGTGGTGAGCTCAAAGGCGCTCCTTTATCGACCAAAGACTATCAAGGTGTGGTGAGTTATCAACCAGATGAATTAGTGATCACCGTCAAATCTGGCACCCCGGTTAAAGAGGTTGAATCAATTCTTGCAGAAAAGAGCCAGCAATTTTCCTTTGAGTCTCCTCACTTCGGCGCCAATGCAACCATTGGTGGCATGGTTTGCGCTGGATTGGCTGGCCCTGGACGTGTGAGTGCTGGCAATCTGAGAGACTTTGTTTTAGGCGCAAAAATCATGGATGGCCAAGCTCAAATCATGAACTTTGGCGGTACCGTGATGAAAAACGTTGCTGGCTATGATGTCTCAAGACTAATGCCAGGGTCATTAGGTACTTTGGCGCTGTTGCTCGACGTATCCATCAAAGTTTTACCAAAGCCAGCGGCTGGTGCAACTGTCTCGACACAAATCACTCAAGCCAAAGCTATTCAGTTGATGAATTTGCTAGCAAGTCAGCCATGGCCTTTGAGTGCTTCGTGCTGGCAAGGTAATGGCTCAGGCACGCTACACCTTCGATTAAATGGCGCTAAAGCAGCTGTTGAATCAGCTATTAAAACTTTTGGCAAAAAATATGGCATGAAAGTGATTGATGAAGAGCAAGCCACTATTTTTTGGCATGAATTAAAAGAACAAAAAAATACTTGGTTCAATGATTCTGTTGATGCACCGCTTTGGCGCTTTGCTGTAGCGCCAACATCTGCACCATTAGATTTACCAGGCACCACTTTGCTTGAATGGCATGGTGGTCAGCGCTGGTGGAAAGGCCAGATTGATACAGAAAGCGCGAAGCAGATCGCTTTCAAAGCCGGTGGTCATGCAAGTATTTTTAGAGCGAGTAATAAAAATCAAGCAATGCTCAGCTCATTAAAAGACAACCCTTTAACAAGTCCATTGGCAATTGTTCAAGATCGCCTGGTAAAAGCTTTCGATCCAAATGGCGTTTTTGCAACTGGAAGATTGGCCTAATATGCAAACAGAACTAGCTCCTCAATTTATAGGCACCGCCGATGGCATGATGGCTCAAAGTATTTTGAGTAAATGTGTGCACTGTGGTTTTTGTACAGCAACTTGCCCCACCTATCAGTTGCTGGGCGATGAATTAGACGGTCCGCGCGGGCGGATTTACTTGATCAAACAAATGGCTGAAGGCAAGCAAGCCACAGAAAAAACCAGAGAACATTTAGATCGCTGTTTGACTTGTCGTAACTGCGAAAGCACTTGCCCCAGTGGCGTTGACTACGGTCATTTGATTGATATTGGGCGCAAGTGGGCTGAAGAACAAACAAACCCACGCCCATTGATGCAAAGATTGCTTCGTAAAGCCTTGGCCAATGGCTTAACAAATAAAATGCTCTTTGACAATGCGATGCGCATCGGCAGAGTCATGAGACCTTTTTTACCGGCATCCATCAAGCAAAAAATTCCTCAAGGAAATAATCCCGGCACAAGACCTGCAGCAAATTTGCATAAAATCAAGATGCTGATCTTGGAAGGTTGCGTTCAACCAGGCATGCTACCGAATATCAATAATGCAAGCTTCAGGGTGATGTCTCACTTAGGTGTTGATGTTTTAGCAGCACCTAAGGCGGGCTGCTGTGGTGCCTTGAAATACCATCTAAACGAACAAGAAGCTGGCTTGAATGACATGCGTCGCAATATTGATGCGTGGTGGCCTTATATCGAAGGAACGGCTCCTGAGTGTCAAGGTGAAAAAGTTCAAGCCATCTTAATGAATGCCTCAGGCTGTGGCGTCACCATCAAAGAATATGGTCACATCCTTAAAGAGGATCCCGTGTATGCCAAGAAAGCCCAAGTCATCTCAGATCTTTGTAAAGACTTGGTTGAAGTTCTACCCCAGTACCTTGAAAAGCTTCAAGGATTGGTTGGGGATCGTGCAAAACAAGAGGGTGTGATTTTCCATCCCCCTTGCACTTTGCAGCATGGCCAGAAAATCAAAGGTCAATTAGAAGCTTTGCTTGAAAAATTGGGTATTTGCATCAACACTTGCCAAGACAGCCACTTATGTTGTGGTTCAGCTGGTACTTACTCTATTTTGCAGGCAGACCTATCCAAACAATTGAAAGAGCAAAAGTTAAACAATCTTCAGCAAGCAGTGTCTGATCATCAAGCGCAAAGAATTGTTTCTGCCAACGTTGGCTGTATCACTCATTTACAAAATGAAACAACGCCTGTTGAGCATTGGATTGAACTGATTGATTCTCTCATCGAGAAGAACATGGGACATGTCAGCACTTCAAAATAATTTAAGCGCCATCAAAGAGCGCATCCATCAAGCGGCCACAGCCTGTGGTCGCTCTGCGCAAGATATCAAGTTGCTCGCTGTTTCAAAGACATTTTCAGCCGAAGATGTTAGAGATGCTTTTTCGTTTGGCCAAAAATACTTTGGTGAAAACTATGTACAAGAAGGTGTTGCCAAAGTATTAGAGCTGAAAGATTTGCGCTCAAGTATTGAATGGCACTTTATTGGTCCTATTCAAAGCAATAAATCAAAAGATGTGGCAGAAAATTTTGACTGGGTGCACAGTATTGATCGCATCAAAATTGCTCAACGCTTTAATGATCAGCGACCATCTCATTTACCGCCATTAGAAGTTTGCGTTCAAGTAAACATCAGCGACGAGATGTCCAAAAGTGGTATTCAGCCAGATGAACTAGTGGATATCTGCCAAAAAATATCTGCTATGCCACACCTGCGCTTGCGAGGCCTCATGAGCATTCCAGAGCCTACGGAGGATGTGCAGAATCAAAAAAAATCCCACCATCATTTACGTGAACTTTTGATTAAGTTACAGCAATCAACCGTTCTTGATCATCAAAAGCTTCAGTTGGATACTTTATCCATGGGGATGTCTTCGGATATTGAAGCGGCCATTACAGAAGGTAGTACGATGGTACGTGTTGGCACAGCAATCTTTGGTAAAAGAACTTATTTATGACTTCATTAGCAAATTTAAAAATCGGCTTTATTGGTGGTGGCAACATGGCCAGCGCTTTGATTGGTGGCTTGATCAAGCAAGGAGCGCAGGCAAAAAATATGTTTGTCGCTGATCCATTTGATCAAACGCGCCAGCGTCTTGAAAGAGATCTCTCCGTCATCTGCGCTGCTTCAATTGATAAGCTTGCCCCGCACATTGAAAACTGTGATGTTTTGCTTATGGCTGTTAAGCCACAACAATTTAAAGAAGCCGCTTCTGAATTAGCGCTTGTGTTGAAGTCACTGGCAAACAAGCCTCTTTGTTTAAGTGTGGCCGCCGGCATTAAAACAGCCGACATGATCAAGTGGCTTGGACATCAAAGAATCATTCGAGCCATGCCCAACACCCCTGCCTTGATTGGCGAAGGCATGACTGGTTTGTTTGCAGACGCTCATATCAGTGCTGCAGATCAATCCTTAGCAAGTTCTATTTGTGAGGCCGTGGGCAAGATTGTTTGGGTTGACTCTGAAAAACAAATGGATGACATCACGGCTGTATCTGGCAGTGGTCCAGCCTATGTATTTGCCTTCCTAGAATCTCTTGAGAAAGCAGCTATCGCTCAAGGTCTCTCACAAGCGCAAGCTCGACTCCTAGCAATACAAACTTTGCAGGGTGCTGCCAAACTTGCTGCTCAATCTTCAGAGTCACCTGCGACACTGAGAGAACGTGTTACCTCAAAAGGCGGCACGACCCATGCGGCACTGATAGTTCTTGAGCAAGAATCTTGGGCCCAAATCATGATGAAAGCTGTTGCGGCGGCCAGTCAACGCAGCGAAGCGATGGGTCAAGAATTTAGTAATCAGTAATAGGTAAAGGCAATGGCCAAGAATAAGCATATGCCAAACCAATTATTTCTTCTAAATGCCAAGAGGCATTTTTCTTTCTGACGATCTTTGATTAACTGAAAGTAATAAATGGCCAGCAAAAAGGCCAATCCCAAAAAGATCCAAAAAATTGCTGGTAAAACTAAAAGCCATCCGATAACAGCAAAGCTAATCAGGCAGACGCTATAACAAATACAAATAGCCAATACATCGTATTGACCAAATGTAATAGCAGATGTCTTAATCCCCAAACGTAAATCATCATCTCTATCAACCATGGCATAGGCTGTATCGTAGGCAATTGCCCAAGCGATGTTTGCAAGTACCAACAGCCATGCGTATGAAGGTATCTCGTTCAAGACCGCCGCAAAGGCCATGGGAATACCAAATGAAAAGGCTATGCCTAAAATGGCTTGAGGGATGGAGAAAAATCTTTTAGTGAATGGATAAATAATCGCAATAGCCAATGCGGGAACGGATAAAAGCTTTGTGAATGTATTTAATGGCAATATCAAAATGAATGCCACAAGCGCAAGGACTGCAGCAATGATCAGCGCTTCTACAGGCTTGATTCGTCCAGCAGTGAGAGGACGATCTTGAGTTCTTGAAACATGCCTATCAAAGTCTCTATCAGCAAAATCGTTAATCGCACATCCAGCACTTCTCATCAAGAAGCAACCCAAAACAAAAATAATCAGATGGGATACTTTTGGCTCACCAGAAGAGGCTATCCACAAACCCCATAAGGTTGGCCATAAGACCAATAAAGTGCCAATGGGCTTATCAAATCGAATCAGCGCTAAATAATCAGACAACCTTGAAGACATTACAAGAAATCCACCCCTGCCATACCAGATGATTTAATCGCATCCGCTAAGGCATGCATAGCTTTTGTTCTGGCATAACTTTTGCGCCAAGCCAAGACCACGCGACGCTTAGGGATCGGGTTAGCAAAAGGAATATAACGAATTAAACTATGACTATTAGCATCATCAGCAATGGAGGTGATTGGCATGATGCTAATGCCAATACCGCCAGCGACCATCTGCCTGATGGTTTCTAAAGAAGATCCTTCAAATGAGCTGATCTCTCCGTATTTTTGATTTTTTTGCATATCAGGACAAATATCTAACACTTGGTCTCTGAAGCAATGCCCCTCACCCAAAAGCAATGTTTTTTGTGACTGCAATTCATCATGCTGAATGATTGACAGGGTTTGCCATGGATGTCCTTGAGGAACCGCCACCATGAAACCTTCTTCATAAAGAGGTAAAACCTCAAGGCCACTTTGCGGAAATGTATCCGCCACGATGGCAGCATCGATATCACCCTGCTTTAAAAGCTCTAGAAGCTTTGTGGTGAAATTTTCTTGAAGGTATAAAGGCATCTGCGGCAAAACCTGACGAGCCCTAGCAATCAACTTTGGTAACAAATAAGGGGCGATTGTGTAGATGGTCCCCAAGCGCACAGGGCCTGATAAAGGATCTTGGCCATGTTGAGCCAGGTGCCTGACGACCTGAGCTTCATCTAATACCTTTTGGGCCTGATGGATGATTGTCTGGCCCAAGGCAGTGATTGTTAACTCTGAAGCAGAGCGCTCAAAAATTTGGACATTCAGCTCATCTTCTAACTTTTTAATCGCAACAGATAAGGTTGGCTGAGAAACAAAGCACGCTTCTGCAGCTCGGCCAAAGTGGCGCTCTCTGGCAACGGCAACAATATATCTAAGTTCTGTGAGTGTCATACAGAGAGGATATCAAGCTTTTAGGTATTCAGCACGATTACCTAACCAACGTAATAAGTGCTGTTCGGCAACATCGGGATAATTGATCAGCAGTTGTTTGGCCAAAACTTGAGTTTTTTCGATCAGCCAAGATTCTTTTTGTAAATCGATGAAGCGCAACATCGCATCACCCGATTGCTTTGAGCCCAGTAACTCACCTGGGCCGCGCAATGCCAAGTCTCGCTCAGCAATCACAAAGCCATCCTGAGTTTCCTTGAGAGTCTGCAAACGCTCCTTTGCAGCCATTGATAGTTCTGAGCCGTATAACAAAATACACACCGACTCTGCAGAACCTCGTCCGACTCGACCTCTTAATTGATGAAGTTGCGAGTAACCAAATCTTTCTGCGTGCTCAATGATCATCAGCGAAGCATTCGGCACGTCGACCCCAACTTCAATCACCGTTGTGGCCACTAAAACTTGAATATCACCGGCTGCAAATGCTTGCATCACTGCATTTTTTTCAGCACCCCTTAAGCGGCCATGCACCAAACCAATTACTACCCCAGGTAAAGCCTCCTGTAATGCTGCATGAGTGTCCACCGCTGTTTTTAGCTGCAAGACCTCAGATTCTTCGATCAAAGGGCAAACCCAATACACTTGGCACCCTTTATTTAATTCAGACACCAAGCCTAAGACCAATTCTTGACGTCGTTCATTTTTAACTAACTTGGTAACGATTGGAGTTCTGCCGGGCGGTAATTCATTAATGACAGACACCTCTAAGTCAGCATAAAAAGTCATCGCCAAAGTTCTTGGTATGGGCGTTGCAGACATCATCAACTGATGACAGTCAACTTCTACCTCATCAATTTTTTGTTGTAAACGTAAACGCTGTTTAACTCCAAAGCGATGTTGTTCATCAATCACTGCAAATCCAAGCCTTGCGAACTCAACTCCTTCTTGAATTAAAGCGTGCGTGCCAATCACCAACTGCGCTTGACCATTTGAGATCAGCTCTTGAGCCTCTCTTTTTTCTTTGGCTTTCAAAGAGCCTGTCAGCCATGTGATTTTGACGCCCAAAGGCTCAAGCCAATTTTTTAATTTGCGGTAGTGTTGTTCTGCCAATATTTCGGTGGGGGCCATGATCGCTGCTTGATACCCATGATCAATGCAATGCAATGCGGCC
>CAMBJN010000038.1 GCA_945867755.1 Polynucleobacter meluiroseus | reverse complement strand
CACACCAAACAACCAGTGACAGTAGACATTTGAGCCTTTATGCCTAAAGAGCCCTCTCCAAATACTTTCGTGCTACATTCCATGTGGATTTCCTTTGTTTTGCATTTGCGCAAGGCAAATTTCTAATACACATCATTATCGCCCAGCTTCGCTTTTTATGATCTTTAAAAGAGCCCTTCGACAAGAACTCAATTTCACCACAGGTGTGGTGTTCATGGTTTTGGTCACGCTTGTTTTAACTAATCTAATGATCAGGGTTTTAGGAAATGCCGCCAGCGGTACCGCCAACCCCAAAGATGCTCTGGTTTTAATTGGTCTAGGCATGATTAATTACCTACCAATTTTATTAACCGCTTCGGTTTTTGTGGCTATTTTGATGGTCTTAACACGTTGGTACAAAGACTCAGAAATGGTTATTTGGCAAACGGCAGGCATCAGCCTGTTGAAGATTTTGCGCCCCATCTTAAATTTCACAACCCCAATTGCTGTGGCCATTGCCCTTCTCTCAATTTTTGTTTCTCCCTGGGCCAGCGAACAATCAGCCACGATCAAGCAGCGCTTTCAGCAACGTGATGATATTTCGATGTTGGCGCCCGGTCAGTTCCGAGAGTCCTCTGGTAATAATCGTGTGTTTTTTATCGAGAGCATAAATCCCGAAACAGATGTAATCAAAAATGTTTTTATGACTGACTTTGGCAAAGAGCGCCAATTGGTGGCCGTAGCTAAACAGGGCTCTATACAAAACACTTCTGACGGAGAAAAACAACTGATTCTAGAAACTGGTAGGCGCTACGAAGGAGTCCCTGGTAATACCGACTTCAGAATCACCGAGTTTGATAATTACACAGTCAAACTTGCAGACAAAGTGATTGACCCTATCATCAATAGCCCAAGAACATTACCTGCCTGGATTTTGATTCAAGATTTAAATAAAGCGCACCTTGGTGAAATACTTTGGCGCACCGGTTTACCTTTGATGGTCTTTGTTTTTGCAATCATTGCCATCCCACTCTCATACATGGATCCTCGCAGGGGTCGATATACCGCGCTGATCATGGCCGTATTGCTTTACTTCATTTACTCCAACTTGTTGAAATTAATGCAGGCATGGGTCAGTACAGGCAAACTCTCATTCTCAATTGGTTGGTGGTTGCTTCATGTGGTGATTGCATTGATAGGTCTTACTCTGATCATTTATCGTCAAAATAGATCGATCACATTATTTGGCCGCTACAAAAAATGGATGCTCAGTAAGCGCTCCCCCAAACATGGTGTGCAATAAATATGTGGCATAAGCTTTTCCCACTCGTGTACGAACGTTATTTAGCAAAACAAATTTATTTATCTTTTGTTTTTATTTTGTTCGCCTTGATTTCATTATTCATTTTTTTTGATTTCATTGCTGAAATGGGTGACACCACCAATACTTATACGGTATTACTAGCCTTCATCACTGTTCTTCTTAAGGTCCCCAGCCGTCTTGTCGAAATCATGCCGATTGCAGGATTGATTGCCGGCATTTATGTCATGGCCAATATGGCCGCACAATCTGAATACACCATCTTGCGCATTGCAGGTCTTGACACAAAAAAAGCTTTGGTGACTTTGATGAAAATCGCAGTACCAATTGCTTTCTTGATCTTATTGATGAGTGAGGTATTGGGCCCGTTGAGTGAAGGGGTTTCTAAGAATGTGCGCCTAAGTGCTCTTAATCAAGGCAAAGAAGTTTTAGAGTTCCGCTCTGGTGCGTGGATCAAAGATAAATTAAGGGGTAATGACGGCAAAGGTCAAGTCCAAAAGGGGATTCGTTACATCAATGTAGGCTCTTTGGAAACCAATGAAATCATTCGTGGCTTTAGGATGTATGAGTTTGACGGCGAATACCGCCTGCTATTGAGTCGCACTGCTGAAACAGTCCAGTTTGTTGGTAACGGTGTTTGGCGCTTAAATAAAGTTACCGAAACACGTTTCACTGAAATTAATTCATCTAGTCGCCTAGATCCAAACTTTTCAACTACCATCAAACGTACTGATTCACTAGATATTGAAACGGAAGTCAGTCCTGCATTATTGGGTGCTTTATTAATTAAGCCCGATCGCTTATCCATCATCAATTTATTCAGTTACATCAACCACCTTGAAGAAAACAGACAAGACTACCAACGTTACGCAATTTCTTTTTGGAAAAAAGTGATTTACCCATTCACGATCTTGGTGATGCTGGTTTTGGCTCTGCCATTTGCTTACCTCCAAACACGCTCTGGCGGTATTGGCTATAAGGTCTTCGGTGGCATCATGCTGGGCATCAGCTTCCAGCTATTTAATAACCTATTTTCACATGCGGGCTTACTTGGTGCATGGCCACCGTTTTTGAGCGCGGTGATTCCTGCGCTCATTTACTTCATATTGGCCATTGCTGGCATTCGATGGGTGTCTAAGGTTTAAAAAGCACAAGCAATCTAATCAATACTCAAAAAAGAACAGTAGAAAAGAGTTGTAAAAAGAGCCATAACCTTAATTTCTAAAAATAATATAGAATGTGTTTAATATACGATTAAATACATATAAGGATGGTCAGCCATGAACCTTCATCAATTTAAGTTTGTCAGAGAGGCTGTTCGTCAGAACTTCAACCTGACCGAGGCCGCCAAAACTTTATTCACTTCCCAACCGGGGGTATCAAAAGCTATCCTGGAGCTTGAGGACGAATTAGGGGTAGACATTTTTCGCCGTCACGGGAAAAGGATTAGAAATCTTACCGAGCCAGGTAAGCGAATACTAACTTCAATTGAAAGAATATTGGTAGAAGTTGAAACTTTGAGGAGGGTTGGCAAAGATTTTGCCGCTCAAGACCAGGGCAACTTTGTGATTGCCACCACCCATACTCAGGCAAGATACGCCCTGCCCAAGGTATTAACAGAATTCACCAAGCGTTTCCCCAAAGTCAGGGTCAGCATCCAACAGGGCAGCCCCCAGCAAATTGCCGATATGTTGATTCACGATCAAGCCGACATTGCCATTGCTACTGAGGGAGTTTCAGGTGTTGAAGGCCTGCTGACCCTGCCAGGCTATCAATGGCAACACGTGATTGCGGTTCAATCTGAACACCCCCTGCTCTCCAAAAAGAACATCTCTCTTGAAGACTTGGCGGAATACCCCATCATCACTTATGACAAAGCATTTGCGGGTCGATCAAAAATAGACAAAGCGTTTGATAGCAAACACTTAAAACCAGATGTGGTTTTAGAAGCGATTGATGCTGATGTGATCAAAACCTATGTTGAGACAGGTATGGGCATTGGCATCGTGGCGGGGGTTGCCTACGATGCTGAACGAGATAAAAACTTAAAGGTTATTCCAGCAGGACACTTGTTTGGCAACAATGTGACAAAAATTGCACTGAAGCAGAACGCTTACTTGCGCTCTTTTGTGTACACATTCATTGAATTATTTTCGCCAAGCTTGACGCGTAAATTAGTGGATCAGGCAATGTTGGGTGAAAGTGTTGATTACCAAATTTAGAAAATTTATGAAAGCTCATAACGAGCTTCTGGGTATTGCGCAAGCGCATCGACCAAATACGGCAAGATAGTATTTAATGCGTCTTTTAATACCCATGGTGGATTGATCACGCACAAACCACTGCCCAACATTCCAAAACCTCGTTCGTCAGGTTCTTGAACGACGATTGAAACATTCAAGGTTTTTTCTGAGAGCCCTCGCATCGACTCCACCAATGGATGATGATCGCCACGAGTCAAGATGGGATACCAAACCACATACACACCTTCCGCAAATCGGGCCAGACCTTCTTCTAAAGCAGCAATAACCTTCAGGTAATCGCTTTTGATCTCATAGGGTGGGTCCATGAAAATAACACCGCGCTTAGTTGGCGGTGGTAACAAAGCCTTGAGTGCCGCAAAGCCATCGCCCTTAAATACCTTGGTCTGACGGTCGCGCTCAAAGTGCTCAGCCAGCAAATCATGATCGGTCGGATGAAGTTCAAACAAGCGGATCCGATCTTCAGCTCTGATGGTGCGACGAATGATTTCCGGTGAACCGGGATACAAATTCCACTCACCTTTGTTATTACAAGCTTTCACTAAATCTAAGTACTCTTGCAATGCGGATGGCAAATCATCGCGACCTTGCAAACGAGCCACGCCATGGTGATATTCGCCCTTAGTGTTGGCATACTCTGATTCAAGTGAATACATGCCTGCCCCAGCATGAGTGTCGATCACCCAATAAGATTTATCTTTTTGATTCATGTAGAGCAAAATTTGTTGAAGCACGCAGTGCTTTAAAACATCAGCGTGATTGCCTGCGTGAAAGGCGTGGCGGTATGCAAGCATTGGGAGTTTTTTAGATTAAATTAAAAAAATGAACTGCTTATTTGTCAGCGGCCACCAAAATATCAGCATGCTCAGAATATCTCTTCCAACCCGACTTACTCAAATCAAGATATTTTGTGCGCGAATCTTTTGCAGGAATTTGCAAAATTAAATTTTTAGCAATCAAACGCTTCATGGCAGCATGCAAAGTAGCAGGAGATGCTATTTGCTTCAGTGCTAAAGCACAAGATACTGTTAGAGAACTCTCGGCCAACAGAGCATAGGCAATCTCGTTTAGTAACTTGATCTCAATATCATCAAGCTTATATTTAGCATCTAAAACATCGCACTGCTTTAAGTAAAGCAAGTATTGGCGAATTTTCTGATTGATATGCATAGTTTTTTATTCTACTGCCCCTGTAAGCTAATTGAAAGAAAAAGTCTAATACTGTATGAACAAGCCAGGTGTTAATATTTGGTTTTCAATTTATATAAAATATAAATAAATGGACGCGATGGACGATTTCTATACAAAGGCCGAGCGTCTTTTAGACTTGATCAGTCAGGTATCCGATCGCTTACCCGATAGCGGGGAAGAGCTACCTCTAAAATTGCGCGAAGATGGTGAAATTGAATTTCATGATCAATTACACGCTGAACTTTCAAAGCCAGAAAATGTTGATTTGAAAGATTGGGCGCTGGCGAACGCCAAAAAACTTTTTGAGTAAATCTTTAAGAAGCTAAGAATTGGGATTTAAGAACCGAAATTAAAGAACCAGAATTAAGTCTGGTGCCGCGGGACGGACTCGAACCGTCACACCTTTTGGGCGGGAGATTTTGAGTCTCCTGTGTCTACCAATTTCACCACCACGGCATGTGTGTTGTTGCTCATCACTTTTCAGTGAATTGCAAACAAGACCGCCATTATGCCTCAAGTACCTTTAGAAGTGAAGAAGTGTCATCGCGGCCCCAACCAAACTCCATTAATTTCTCAAGCTGTACAGCCACTGTTTGTAGGGCTGGCATATCTAAATGGCTTTTTGTTGCAGCATCTTTGACCAAGAAAAAATCCTTGGCGTGAAGCCTTGCTTCAATGCCAGCTTTGAAGTCTCTTGACACCATCTTCGGGCCCATCAAATCTAGCATCCGGCTACCAGCCATGCCGCCAGAAATTGCCTCAAATACTTTTTGTAAATCAGCGCCATTCGCTTCTGCAAAACGCATAGATTCAGCAACGCCTTGGATGTTGATCACCTGGGCAATCTGATTGCATAACTTTGCCACTTGGCCATGACCTACTCCGCCAATGTGCGTGATGGTCTTGGCATAGTTTTTAACAATTTCTTTTACTTTTGCCACATCTTGATTGGCACCACCCATCATCATGACCAAAGTACCCTCGGTGGCAGCTTTGACGCCGCCACTCACGGGTGCATCGACATAAGCCACACCCTTGGTGACCATGATTGCAGCTATGTCTTTGGCGCCCTGAGGATCAATCGTACTGTGATCAATACAAATAGCTCCAGGCTTAGCTGTTTGAATGACTGCATCAGTCCCAGCGTGCAACACATCTGCCACATCCTGGGTGCCCATCACATTGGTGATGATGTAATCAGCACCTTGCGCAGCTTCTGCAGGAGTTGAGCAGGCAACAGCCCCCGCCTCAATCAAATGTTTTGCTTCATTTTGAAAAACCTCAGGACGTCTTGCGTAAACGCGCAGTTGATGACCTGCTTTTAATAAAAAGCCTGCCATAGGACGGCCCATATTGCCTAATCCAATAAATGCAATCGTGCTCATCTAATTAAAACCCTTTATCAATGCTTGAAGTTATTTTTATCTAGGCAAAAAGATCGTTGATCCTGTGGTTTTACGATCCTCTAAATCACGATGAGCTTGCGCCGCATCTTGAAGTTGATAGCGCTGGTTGATTTCAATTTTGATTTTGCCGCTGATCACCTTGTCGAACAATTCAGCAGACATTGGCTCTAACAAACTTCTGTCGTGAGCATAGGTCATCACAGTTGGTCTGGTTAACTTCAGCGAGCCTTTGATACCCAAAATACCGATATCGATCGGCGGTACAGGACCTGAGGCATTGCCATAGGTCACCATCATGCCGCGTGGCTTTATGCAATCCAATGATTGTATAAAAGTATCTTTACCAATTGAGTCATACACAACGTTCACACCTTTACCGTTGGTCAACTCTTTGGTGCGCGCCACGAAATCTTCCTTCGCGTACAAAATCGTGTGATCACAACCATATGATTTTGCTAAGGCCGCTTTTTCTTCTGAGCCCACTGTGCCAATCACTGTAGCACCCAATAATTTGAGCCACTGCATCGCAATCAAACCAACTCCACCAGCAGCGGCATGGAATAAAACCGTGTCGCCTGCTTTTACTTTGTAGCTATCAGTCAGCAAATAGTTAACGGTCAATCCCTGCAACATCATGGCTGCACCCATTTCAAATGAAATGGCATCAGGTAGCTTCACCAAAATTTCTGCTGGCATCACGCGCACTTGCGAATATGCTCCCGCAGGTTTGCCTGCATAAGCAACGCGATCACCTGCTTTGACATGTTTCACATTTGAACCAACTGATTCAATCACACCAGCAGCTTCCATGCCAAGCCAGCCAGGCAATGGTTGTGGATAAACACCTTTGCGGAAATAAACATCAATGAAGTTCAAGCCAATGGCCTCATGAACCACTCTCACTTCATCCGGGCCTGGAGCTGCAACCTCAATATCAACCCACTGCAAAACCTCGGGACCGCCCACTTGCATCATTTTGATGGCTTTTGACTGAATCACACTCATCACTGTCTCCTATTTTTATTTAGTTGTTTTTTGCTTAATTTTTGAGTTTTTTGGCTAATCAGGCGCTAATTTGCCTAAAATTACAATCTTAGCTAAATATATAGCAATTCTTCAATAAAAATTATTCAGGGAGTCTTTATGGCCGGTCATTCCAAATGGGCCAATATTCAGCATCGCAAAGGACGCCAAGACGAGAAGCGCGGCAAAATTTGGACAAAATTGATCCGTGAAATCACTGTGGCTGCAAAAATGGGCGGCGGCGATATTGCAACCAATCCGCGTTTGCGTTTGGCGATTGATAAAGCCAAAGACTCCAATATGCCCAGCGATAACGTACAACGTGCGGTTCAACGTGGCACAGGATCCTTAGAAGGTGTTAACTACGAAGAAATACGTTATGAAGGTTATGGTCTAAATGGTGCTGCTGTGATTGTGGATGCCTTGACTGATAACAGAACTCGAACGGTGGCAGAAGTTCGCCACGCATTCACCAAGCATGGTGGTAATTTAGGGAGCGATGGCTCAGTAGCTTTTTTATTCAAGCATTGCGGTCGCATGTTTTTTGCGCCAGGTACTTCTGAAGATGTTTTGATGGAAGCCGCTCTAGAAGCAGGTGCCATTGATGTGATTCCTCAAGAAGATGGCTCAATTGAAGTTGTGACGCCTCCTTATGAATTTTTAGAAATCAAGGGTGCTTTAATCGCCAAAGGTTTTTCTCCAGAATTAGGTGAAGTCACGATGCGCCCCGATGCCGAGAGTGACTTATCAGGTGAGGATGCCATCAAAATGCAAAAACTATTGGATGCTCTAGAGTCATTGGATGATGTGCAAGAAGTCTTCACCAACGCATCCATGGAATAACTGTTGAGTTGATAAGCATTCGTCAGCTTGATTGAATAAATATTAAATGAGGTTTTGAAAGTTTCTTATGAAAATTTTAGTGATTGGATCTGGTGGTCGTGAGCATGCTCTTGCATGGAAATTAGCTCAGTCTCCAAAAGTACAAAAAGTATTTGTGGCGCCAGGTAATGGCGGAACAGCCACAGCTGCCGCCAAAAACATGGGTATTGAGAACCTCAACGTCACTGATTTGAATGCCTTGGCCGCATTTGCCAAGGAAGAAAAAATCTACTTAACCGTGGTTGGTCCTGAAGCACCACTGGCTGGTGGCATTGTGGACATTTTCAGAGGGCAAAGTTTGCGTATTTTTGGGCCCACTCAAAAAGCGGCCCAACTTGAGTCTTCAAAAGATTTTGCTAAAGTGTTTATGAAACGTCATCAAATCCCAACTGCTGAGTATCAAACATTTTCAAATATCCAAGAAGCACACGCATACATTGATGTCAAAGGTGCGCCGATTGTGATCAAGGCAGATGGTTTAGCTGCAGGCAAAGGCGTGGTAGTTGCAATGACTCTCGAAGAAGCCCATGGCGCGGTTGACATGATGTTGTCTGATAACAAATTAGATGATGCTGGCGCCAGAGTGGTGATAGAAGAATTTTTACAAGGTGAAGAAGCCAGCTTCATTGTGATGGTCGATGGTAAAAATGTTTTGACCTTGGCCACCAGCCAAGATCACAAGCGCTTACTGGATGCTGATCAAGGCCCTAACACTGGCGGCATGGGCGCTTACTCACCAGCACCAGTGGTCACACCAGAAATACACGCTCGCGCTTTACGAGAAATCATTATGCCGACTGTGAAGGGTATGGCCGCTGATGGCATTCCATTCACCGGCTTCTTGTATGCAGGATTGATGATCGATGACAAATGCCAAGTTAAAACCTTGGAATTCAACTGCCGCATGGGTGACCCTGAAACACAACCAATCATGGCTCGCTTGAAGAGCGACTTCTTACTTGCTCTAGATGCTGCAGTAGACGGCAAGCTTGATCAAGTGGAATTAGAATGGGACAGCCGAATTGCTTTGGGTGTGGTGATGGCTGCGCATAACTATCCTGAGACTCCGCGCAAAGGAGATGTGATCACAGGCATTCCTGCAGACGATGTTGATCATGTGACTTTCCATGCTGGCACCACAATGGATAATGGCGTGCTCAAAACATCTGGTGGTCGAGTGTTGTGCGTGGTTGGTTTGGATCACACCACAAAAGGTGCTCAACAAAAAGCTTATGCGCATCTAGACCATATTCAATTTGATGGCGCACAGTTCCGTCGCGACATCGGTTACCGTGCACTTTAATCAGATTAGAACCCTTATGCCAAACGCAATCATTAACGTCGATCAAATTCGTCAATACTTTTTAGGTTTACAAGATCGCATCACTGCGGGTATGAGTGCGGTTGATGGAAAAACTTTTGCTACAGACTCTTGGACAAAACCAGCCGATGCAAAACTCAAGGGGGATGGTCGCTCCATGATTCTTGAGGAAGGTAGTATTTTGGAACGGGGCGGCGTTGGTTTTTCTCATGTTCGCGGTGATTCAATGCCGCCCTCGGCGACCTCCCATCGACCAGAGTTGACTGGCAGAGCTTTCGAAGCCATGGGCGTGTCACTGGTATTTCACCCACGCAATCCACACATCCCGACTGTTCACCTGAATGTTCGCTGCTTTATTGCTCAAGCAGAAGGTAAAGATCCTGTTTGGTGGTTTGGTGGTGGTATGGACTTAACTCCCTACTATGGTGATGAAGCTGATTGCAAACATTTTCATCAAACTTGTAAGGATGTCTTAGATCCATACAACACAGAATTACATCCGCGCTTTAAAAAGTGGTGTGATGAATATTTTTATCTCAAGCACCGCGATGAACCACGTGGTATTGGTGGTATTTTTTATGATGACTTCAGTGAGTTAGGCTTTGATCAAAGCTTCGCTATGACTCGCTCGGTCGGAGATGCTTTTTTGGAAGCTTACCTGCCAATC
>CAMBJN010000037.1 GCA_945867755.1 Polynucleobacter meluiroseus | reverse complement strand
TCTAATAATTTGTGAGCATAGGCAATCGCAGCACTTGGATCATGAATAGAACAGGGCCCAATGATCACCAAAAGACGATCATCCTTACCGTGCATGATGTCGCGAACCTTCTTCCTGGTTTTGCTGATCAATTTCTCAGCGGATGTTCCCTGAATAGGAAAGAAGCGAATGAGATGCTCTGGCGGTGGTAGCACCGTGATGTTTTGAATGCGGGCATCATCAGTCTCTGATGTTTTATCAATGCTGGCATACCAGCTGTCTCTGGTACTGAGAGATTTATCAACCATTTCATTAGCTCCTTTTTCTATTACCGTCATTCTTAAATCTGTAAAAAAAAACCGCCGTTAGTGTCGGCGGTTATTTTGAGTGCTGGAAATTTATGCTTGAATTTCTGCCTCTCGACCGCCGTGGGCTGAGAACCAAAAGTAAAAGAAATAAAATTTATTTGCAGACATGGGGTTAATGTAGCACAGTTTTATTTGTTTTAGTGATTAAGCGGTTCCACCAACCGTCATATTGTCAATCCTCAGCGTGGGCTGGCCAACCCCAACTGGCACGCTTTGACCTTCTTTGCCGCAAACACCAATACCGCTATCCAAATCCATGTCATTACCAATCATGCTGATTTCTTTAAGCGATTCAGGGCCGTTGCCGATGATGGTGGCTCCTTTGACAGGGTATAAGATTTTTCCGTTTTCAACCCAATAGGCTTCAGAAGCTGAAAACACAAACTTACCACTGGTGATATCAACTTGCCCACCACCAAAATTGGCCGCATAGAGACCTTTTTTAATGCTGCCAATGATTTCTTGAGGATCTTCTTTGCCGCCCAGCATATACGTGTTGGTCATACGAGGCATTGGTAGAGATGCATAACTTTCGCGTCTAGCATTACCGGTTGTTGGCATTTTCATCAGACGAGCATTAAGGCTGTCTTGTATGTAACCTTTTAGGATGCCATCTTCTATCAAGGTGGTGCATTGAGTAGGCGTGCCTTCATCATCAACTGATAAAGAACCGCGTCGACCTGGAATAGTTCCATCATCAACAACTGTGACACCCTTGGCGGCAACACGTTGACCTATCTTGCCAGAGAAGGCTGATGACCCTTTGCGATTGAAGTCACCTTCAAGGCCATGGCCGATTGCCTCATGAAGCAATACACCTGGCCAGCCTGGACCTAAAACAACAGTCATAGGGCCCGCTGGCGCTGCCTGTGATTCAAGATTAACCAAAGCAGAGCGGACTGCTTCATTGATCCAATGATCAATCTTATCTTTAACAAAAAAGTGATAATCAAATCTACCGCCACCGCCTGAAGAGCCTACTTCGCGACGACCATTTTGCTCTGCAATGACCGTGATCGAGATGCGTACCAATGGGCGTATATCTGCTGCTAGTACACCGTTTGCACGAGCCACCAATACAACATCAAACTCACCAGCAAGACCGGCCATCACTTGAACAATGCGAGGATCTTTGGCCTTGGCTTTGCGTTCAATGTCTTCAAGAATGGCAATTTTTGCTTTGGCATCAAGACTATCCAAGGGATTAAATGATTGATAAAGGGCATGGGTGGCAGGCGTCTTCCACTTAGGGCTGATATATGTGCTCTTTTGTTGAGCCCCGATCACGCGGGTCGCTTCAGCGGCATTTCTTAATGCCAAAGCACTGATTTCGTCAGAGTAAGCAAATGCTGTTTTGTCGTGACTGACTGCGCGCACGCCAACACCCTGATCAATGCTAAAACTGCCTGATTTAACAATACCCTCTTCAAGGCTCCAAGATTCATTGTGGGTTCTTTGAAAATACAAATCAGCATCATCCAATTGATGCGTGTGCATGTGCGCAAGAGTCTTTTGGAGATCTTGTTCTGAAATGCCTGCTGGCGCCAAAAGAATTTCTTTTGCAATGTTTAAAGCATCAGCACGACTGAGATGCAGAGGGTTTTCTAGTGCAAGAGTTGAATTCATTATTTTCTTTAGATGGTGCGATGTTGTAATGAGGGTAATTTTGCTCGAATTTCATGAATTCTGCTTTTATCTAAAATGCCCAGGGTAAATCCTTCACCTTCTTTCAGTTCTGACTGAATATCGCCCCAAGGATCAATTAGCATGCTTTGCCCCCAAGTCTTGCGACCATTGGAGTGTTGTCCGCTTTGAGCGCTGGCTAAAAGATAGGATTGATTTTCAATCGCCCTGGCTCTTAGTAGGATTTCCCAATGTGCTTTACCAGTGGTGTGGGTAAAAGCAGCAGAAACAATGTGGCAATCCACGGGCCCAATTTGTCTATATAACTCTGGAAAGCGAATGTCATAGCAAATGGTGACGCCGAATTTCCAATCAATGCCATTTTTTTGAATGCCAAAACTGCACGGTAATGAACCAGGCTCAATGGTTTTTGATTCTTGATATTCCTCATCACCTTGTTTAAAGCCAAACAAGTGAATCTTGTCGTATCTGCTGATAATTTGACCATTGGGATCAAAAACCAAGCTGGTATTTCTAACTTGTTGCTTGCTTTGAGTGCTCAGAGGAATTGTTCCAGCAATCAAAAGAATTTGATGTTGCTTGGCCATTGAACTCAAGGAGTCTTGCAAGCGGCCCCGACCAAAATCTTCTCTGATAGCTACTTTATCTTGATCTGTTTGTCCCATCAAGCAAAAGTACTCTGGTAATACCATGACGTCGGCACCGGCTTGTTTTGCCGCTTGGATTAATTTATCGGCCGTTTGTAAATTTTCCTCAACAGAATCAGTTGAAGTCATTTGAATTGCGGCCACAGTTAATTGATTGGGATTCATTAACTTGATATTAACTCTGATCTACTTTTTGGTGGGTGTTTGTTGCTTTAACAAGGATTTATCGCGAATCTCTTTCAATTGTTTTTCATCTAGCGGCTTACCCTTGTTATCAAGCGCAATGATTTGAGGGTTTGCCCATGTACCTTGAACAAGGTAATCCAATTGGAACAGCTTGCTGACTTCATCCGCAATTAAATATTGACCGACCATGGTGCTTAAACCAATGATTGGGTTGATGAATGTGTAGGCCAAGGAAGCTGAGCCAGCATTGAAGTTTGGAACAACCGTTATTCTGATGTCTTGATTTTCTTGAACTAAATCTGCCTTACCCGTTAAGCGAATATTTCCTTGAGGCCCGCGCATACTCAAATCTTTGATATTTGCAATGCCATTACTGATGGAACCTGTTGAGGTGATTCTGTCAAAAGGAGTTCCTTGAAAAACAATTGGTTTGAGTACGCCGCCAATATCTAATGTTGCAATTCTGCTTAAGCCCTGAAAGCTAAGAACACCAAGCAATCTTGCAATCCCTGGATCGACTTGTAAAATCGTGCCCTTGATCAAATCTAAAGACAGCTCTGCATTCAAAGATTTGATATCAAAACTGTACGGAGCATTTGCCCAATAAATTTGCCCCACCAGCTTTCCGGATCCATCATCAATTGCTTTTGGAAAACCCAGTTTAGATAAAAGCTTGCCGGCATCATTGATGTCCAAATCAAAATTTAATTCTGTTTTGCCGGCATTAAATTGTTTGGTTTCTTTTGGAAGAGTCCATCTGCCAGTTGCATTAATCTTGGCATCAGCTGTTTTTAAAGATAACTTTTCAATCTTCCAATCATTTTTATCATTATTGGCAATTAACTCCATTTGCCCGTAAGGCTTATTGTTAAAAATAAGCTCATCGGATTGAATATCAAGTGCTGGAATTTTTTGAATGCGTTTGTTGACGCTTTTGGTGACGGTATCACCAGATTCAGCATTCTCAATCACCAACTGTTGCAGGCGTGCAGTCAGCTTTCCTTGAGGGAAGCCTGGCCGCGCTGATTTCCATTGCACCAAACCCTTGGCAACCGGTGACTGAATGCTCGCATGCCATTGCTCTTTATCGTGAGTGGCTTGCAAGGAAACATCTTTGAATGACCTATCAACGAGCTTAAGATTTTTAATGTTCGCTGAAATGGTATCAATATCAAAATCTGAGCTCGCCACAACATTGGCGCTTGTTTGTTTTGGCGACTCTGGGAAGTTCTTGTCTAGCCAGTTCTGCCAGACTGATACATCTAGTTGATCTAAAAGGATGGTGCTTGAAAAACCATTTTGGGGTACATAGCCAGGAGCATTAATGCCAATACCAAGGCGTAATTTTTGACTGTCACCAGAAATAAACTTCGCATCAATGATCTTGCCAACTTTTAATTGGCCTGAAGTGGACTTATCTGAATTCTCACTTAAATTACTTAAGGTGAACTGCCCTATCAAAGACTGACCAGATTTTTTATTAAATGGAGCTGGAAATTGAGAATTCAGTTGATCGAGCTTTAGCCCTAAATCTAACTGATAGCCTTTTGAGCTAATCGCAAGTTTTCCATCATAAGAAACCGAGCCATTTAATTGCGCTTGAATTTTCTTGATTTCAGATGAGTCTGAAGTATTTAAAGCCTGAATCAATTGATTGATATCAGCCTTGCCCGACATCTTCATATCTGATGATGATTGCCAAGGCAATTTATTGGCGTTATCAAGCAAAAGTTCTCCGCCCAGCAATTGAGCTCTTAAGCTTCGACCAATGATGTTTTCTTCAGAAAATAAAATGTCACCCGTTATTTGTTGAATGTCGATTTTTTGATTGATTTTGGCTTGATTTCGATCAAGCTTCACCTCACCTTGTAATTTGGTTTCTTTGGTGTCATTGATGGGCATGTCAATATTGATTTTTAATTCAGCATTGCCTGAAACTTCAATTTTTCTGCTGATTGCTTCGATGCTCTTTCCTGATGGGCTGTCAACGTAGTACTTGAGCAACTCTTGACTTGAGCCCTTGGCAATACCATTAACTTTTAATGTTGCGGTTGGGCTAACAATGTTCTCTATGACCCCTTGGATATTACTTAACTGAACGCTTTCAAAAGAAGCGCTTTTTAAATCAAGTTGAAGCTTGGGACCTCTGAATGAAACAGTGCCATTGACATCAGCAAAGTCTGACCATTTTCCCTGTTTTTTATCGCTGGTAGGTGCTGGCGAGTACTGCACTTGTTCAATCGGCAAGTTGAGCTCAAAAATACCCGGAAACTTAGTATCAAATGGAATGTGCAGCGGATCCCCGTGAATATGAATTTGGCCATTGCGGATGCGACCTTCTTTGAGCGCCGCATTCAAATATGTTCTTGCGGCCTTAGACATTTCCAAGGGAAAGTATCTGGTCAAGTTTTTGACATTGGCTTCCCGGATATCTGCTTTGATATAAAGATCAGCAGGGGCTTTGGCAGTCTTGATTTTGTAATTCGCATCAAAAATCAAATTGGCCGAATCGTTCTTCAACGTTAACTTGCTGACCTGAAACTCTGGCCGGCCATCTTTTTTTAGCCATTTAATTTTGCCCTTGATCAGATCGAGTGCAAGGTTATCGTTTTCTAAGATTTGAGGCAGGGTGATGAATGTATTTTCACTATCAAGAGTGAGTTCGCCACCAAGTTCGGTTGCATAAAGTCTACCCGTCAAATTTGCTATTGAGAGTAAGCCTTTTTTCTCAGGCTTGAGATAGGCGTTATCAAAATCAAATGAAAGTTTGTAGTGAGATTCATTGAATCCTGGAATTTTTATATTAAATGGTAGCTTGCTTGCCTCCGCATGCCAATTAGCGTCTAGATTTTTTAGCATCCCTGAGGGTTGATACTGTTTGATGAATTCAGTGATGTCTTTTGGCAGTGGAAATTGTTTGGCCAGTTGCTCAACAAGATTAATGTCAATTTCATCAGCCTTAACCCCGGCATGAGCAATGGCGTCAATATTTGCAGCCATATCCCAGTACACGCTGATGCCATTGAGTTCCTTTGGGACAGACTTTGCATCAACTTGCCATTTAAGTAAGGGCGCGCTGACGGACATTTTTTTGCTGGAGGTTTTTTGCTCGAGCTCTGCATCCACTCTTGAAATTTTGAGTGGAGCGCCCAAGCGTGGCCATTCAATGTGTAGATTTTGTGCCGCAAGCTTTGTTGAGCCTCCATCGAGTGCGCCACCGTCTATATAGGTGTGTCCTTGAGAGTTGAGTTGACCAGAAATAACATCAATGGGGCTCTCAAATAATTGGTTGATCTTGGCGATGTTAAGTTCATTGACTTGCCATTCGAGTCTACCGATCCAGTCTTTCCAGTTGCCTGCATTACCAAAAAAGCTGTGCCTGAAGTCAGCTTTGATAGATGCCGTATTTGAATGCCATGGTGTCTTGAGATTTAAGTCGATGGCATGTTTGAACCAAGAATTTTTTAATGCAAGAGATTCAATGTCTATTGAGTATTGACTGCTTTGAAAACGCTGATCTAGCCAGTTAATCTTGGCGTTTTTAATTTCAAGGCTGTCTTGTTCAAAAAGCCAATTACCAAATTTATAGCCTGCCGTAGATTGATCTAACTTGATGCCAGCAATATTCCAGTTACCTTTTGAATCACGTTGCACCTGAATCAAAGCATCGTCAAAGCTAAGGTCGTGAAAGTGAGGTTGAAGTTTCCACAGACTTTCCCAGGATAACTTTCCAGTGACTTGAGGGATGCTTAATTTGGGAGAATTGGAGTCACCAATTTCATAAAGCTTGATATTGTCAATTTTGAATGCTGGCCATAGAAAATCCCAGCCAGTTTCGATATTTTCAATTTTTAAATCGACACCCAGCGTTTGGCTGATTGCTTGCTCAAAAGAAGCCTTATTTTTTTCAACCTGTGGCCATATGTAAAAGCGTGTAAGTAGGTGTGCCGCAACAAAAAGCAGGGCAAGCAACAAAAGAAGCCATTGGGCTCTTTTTTTCCAAATGGCAAGCCTATTCTCGTCAACTTTTAGGTGACGGATGCTTTCCAGGGGGTTCAAATTGGATAACCATGACATTTTTATAATTATGCTGTAGCCGAGCAGGTATTGATAGCGATACCATGATACCTATGACAACAATTCACCCTAAACTTTCCGCCCTTTTAGACCATTCAGCCTATGCCGTACGTTGGCTAACTGCCCGCCCAGAGTGGTCTTCAGAAATTGGTGAAATGGCTGCCACCCCTGTGAGTCAGTCTGTGATTGATGATTTACTGAAATCCGCGCTACCAACTGTGGCGGGCCAACCCCTGAGTATTGATGATTTAGCTGCTAATTTGCGCCTAGCACGCCAAAAATTCATGTTGCTGATAGCTGCTCGAGATTTTAATGGGGCTGCTGATGTGCAAGAAGTCACACAAGCCATGAGTTGCTTTGCTGAAAAGGTCACTGCGATGGGGCTAGAGGCGATTCGCCAAGATATTAAGCCCATGGTGGGTGAACCATTGAATCAGCAGGGTGATTATTCGCCCATGATGATTGTTGGCATGGGTAAATTGGGAGGGTGTGAACTCAACGTTTCATCAGACATTGATTTGGTCTTTTTGTACGAGGAAGATGGTGAAACCCAAGGCGGCTCAAAAAGTATTTCTCATCAAGAGTGGTACACCCGTGTTGGCAAACGACTTATTGCCCTGTTGAGCGAATTAAAGTCTGAGGGTTTTATATTCAGAGTAGACATGCGCTTAAGACCCAATGGCGACTCAGGGCCTTTGGCCTGCAGCTTGGGAATGCTGGAGGAATATTTCTGTGTTCAGGGGCGCGAATGGGAGAGATACGCCTGGATCAAGGGGCGAATGATTTACCCCTTACCTGATATGCCAGCCTATGAACGATGCAAAAAAGGCCTACAAGATTTAGCGAAACCTTTTGTTTACAGACGTTATCTTGATTTTGGCGTGATTGCGGCGATCAGAGAGCTGCATGGGCAAATTCAGCAAGAAGCTGAAAAGCGCAGTCTGTTGCACCCAGAAAGAGCCGCGGACGTGAAGCTGGGGCGCGGAGGAATACGAGAAATTGAATTCATGGCGCAGATGTTTCAATTGGTGCGAGGTGGTCAAGATCCAGGGCTGAGGATTCGTCCTACCTTAGAAGTATTAAAGGCTGTTTTTGAGCGCCAATTGATTGCTCAGGTGGAACTTGATCAGCTCACCAATGCTTATAACTATTTCAGAAAACTAGAGCACCGCTTGCAATATTGGGAGGATGCTCAAACACATCATCTTCCTGCCGATGACGCTTCACAACAAAGGCTTGGTATTGCGATGGGGCACGCCACCTTAGATGAGTTTAAAAAGCAATTGGCGCAACACAGAGACAACGTGGCCAAGTTATTTGCTGATGCATTTGTGTTGAAAAAGCATCAAGCCGAGACTGACTTGAGTGAGGCCAATCTTGCTGTATGGGCGCCATCTGCTGACTATCCTGCTTTGACTGAAAAATGGAATGAGTGGTGGGGCAGTGCGCGCTGGCGCTCTTTATCAGATTCGTCGAGAAGAAAGTTCACGCAGTCAATGTCTGCAGCTATGAAATATGTCGAGCAGCAGAGCTGGGCCCCATCAAGGACTGATGAGGTCATGGTGAGAATGATGAATTTGCTAGATTCAATTTCTAGGCGCGCCTCTTATCTTGCGCTAATGAGTGAGTACCCGCATATTTTGAGTAGACTCATCTCATTAATTTCTGCCTCTAAGTGGGGCACTGATTACCTGATTCAGCATCCACATTTATTGGACGATTTATTAACCGGCCAAGGTCAATACACGCCAGAAGACCACTCTGCGGTTTATTGGACGAAGCTAAAAATAGATATCAATATTCTGCTTGATGACGCGATGGATAGCGGCGATCAGGCTGAGCAAGCCATGGATATTCTGAGGCAAGTTCATCACACCGAAACATTTCTGACCTTGTTGGCAGAATTGGGTATTGGGCGAGATGAGCCATTACCAATTGAAAAGGTGAGCGATCGACTCTCTGCTTTAGCTGATTTGATTCTTGGTTTGACTCTAGAAAGAGTTTGGCCCTTGGTTACGAAAAAGTTCCAGCTAAATGAAGTCATATCCCCTTCCTTTGCGGTGATTGCTTATGGCAAGCTTGGGGGCAAAGAATTGGGGTACGCATCAGATTTGGACATTGTATTTTTATACGATGCCCCAGAGGGCGATCAAAATGCAGGTGAAATTTATGCCTTCTATGCAAGGCGATTGATTGCTTGGCTCACCGCATCAACTTCAGCGGGCATTCTTTTTGAAATCGACACTCGCTTAAGACCAAATGGCGCAGCTGGACTATTGGTGACTAGTATTGATTCATTCAGACGTTATCAGTTACGAGAAGGAGATAACTCTGCTTGGCTTTGGGAGCATCAAGCTTTAACGCGCGCTCGTTTTTGTGCTGGTGATTTTGTGATTGGCGAGAAGTTTGAAAAAATCAGATCGGAAGTATTGGCACAAGAAAGAAATGAAGCTTTACTCAAGCAAGAAATTCTAGACATGCGTCAAAAGGTCAGCGAGGGCCACCCTAACGACTCAGACCTATTTGATATCAAGCATGACAGTGGCGGACTGGTTGATATTGAATTTATTGTTCAATATTTGGTCCTGCGTTTCAGTCAAGGTCATCCAATACTTTTGGGAAACTTGGGCAATATTGCTTTGCTATCTCTGGCCAGCGAAGAAGGGTTGATTCCAAGCGATCAAGCACTACACGCCGCAAATGCTTATCGTCTTTATCGTGAATACCAGCACCGCATCAGATTGGATGGCGCTGATAAGACCAGGGTGTCTCAAGATGAAATGGATTTGGCTTTGCTTGAAGCGAGAGATTGCGTTAAAAAGCTCTGGGAAAAAGTTTTACTTACCAAGTAATTCACGGGCGTGACGTCTGGTGGTGTCTGTGATTTCAGCGCCACCAAGCATTCTTGCAATTTCTTCAACCCGCTCTTGTCTGCTCAAAATTTGCATACTGGAAATGGTCACGTTATCTTGACTTTGCTTAGCAACTTTCCAGTGTTGATGACCTTCTGCTGCTACTTGGGGTAAGTGAGTCACACACAAGACTTGATGTGCTTGCCCCAATTCCTTTAGGCGCTTTCCAACTGTTTCAGCAACTGCTCCGCCAATTCCTGAATCCACTTCGTCAAAAATCAAAGTTGGTATTTGACTTGCCTCGGAAGTGATGACGCTGATGGCCAAACTGATTCGAGCCAACTCACCACCAGAGGCTACCTTAGCAAGTTGCTTAGGTGTCGCGCCAGGATGCCCAGCCACCAAGAATTCAACTTGTTCTAAACCGTGCGCATTGCCTTCTTCAAGAGCTTCAATTTGAATTGCAAAAACACCGCCAGACATCGCTAAATCTTGCATGGCAGCAGTTACCAGGGTTTCTAATATTTTCGCCGCCGCGACTCTTTCTTGGCTTAACTTTTTGGCACTCTTTGAATAGGCGGCCAATATTTTACTGAGATTTTGTTCAAGAGCACCTAAGTCTTGTGAGTTTTTAAGCGCGGTGACTTGCTCTTGAATTTCTACCCATTTTTCGGGGAGATCGTTCGGTGTTACTTTGAATTTTTTGGCAGCGCTGTGAAGCGCCTTGAGGCGTTCCTCAACAGTTGCTAGGCGCTCAGGATCGACATCTATCTTTTGTAAATAGCGATTTAAGCTGTGGCTTGCTTCACCAATTTGTATTTGTGCAGACTCAATGGCGATTTTTGCATC
>CAMBJN010000036.1 GCA_945867755.1 Polynucleobacter meluiroseus | reverse complement strand
AGATTGGGAGTAATCAAAGCCAAAGACTGATTCACCAAAGTCTTGCCATGTTTTTTTAATTCTCGGATTGAAGTTATAACTCCACTTATCGTAAATGGTAGTTTTATCAGTCAAATTGGGCGTGTACTGAGTCGCACCAGAATCTAAATAATTGAAATTAACTTCAAGAAAACTTTGACTACCAATTGATTTAACAAGTCCTATTAAATGATTGGCTCCGTTAGTAACAGTTTTATCACCCACATTATTAAACTTTGCTGCACGTGGATTACCTTGCCCAACCTCACCCAAAAAACCTCCAGGAGTGCCGTAAGACTGCGAATTAAATGAGCTAAGCAAAAATAATTTATCAACCTTGTTAAGGTAATGAGTTAAACCAATATTTGCCATACCCTGGCTAGCCTGACTATTATCTCTCCAGCCCTCACTATTGGTAGCGGAAAAGTTAACGTCAAATTTTGTGTCGTTGAACTTTTTTCCATAATTACCAGATGTGACAGCAGTCCCAAAACTTCCTGCCGTCACGGATATTAAAGCCGGTGACACCCGATCAGTTCGAGTAATGATATTTATCACTCCACCCACAGCCCTATCACCATACTGGACACTACCACCGCCATTCAGAATTTCAATTCTTTCAATTGAATCCATGGGGATTGATTCCCATCGAACCGAACCGCTGTCAATTGGATTCATTCTTTGGCCATCAAGCAAAATTAAAGTATTGTCTTGAGCGCTTGCGCCAAATCCTCGCATATCGACAGTTGCACCAACTCCTAATTGCCCGCCATTCAGATTTCTAACATTTAAATTTCCAATTTGAGATAAAGTCTCAGGGATACTAATTGCGCCACTTTCTTTGATTTGCTCTTTGGTAATAACTTCGACTAAAGCTGGAACATCACTACTTGCTTCCTCAAATCGACTTGCCGATACCACCACAGGATTAAATTCCGAATTAGTTTGCGCTTGCGCGGTTGAGATGGTTGCAAAAATACCCGCGCAGGCGAGCGCAACCTTGGTTGGTTTAATAAGCATTGGATTAACTTTCAAAAACAATGGTCGCTGGCTTGTTCCCCCGCAAGCACGGAACCTTCATAACCGAGCAACGTCCCCGTAGCTCAATTAACCATTCCAGGCCGGTATCCGGGCTCATGAAACTAACTCAATGACCTTCCCAGCCTAAGCCAGTGGTATATCGATTGAGCCGGCACTTGCGTGCGTTCACTTACCGTTGCGGGGGCAGCACAGGTTATCCTTTAGTTTTAGACTAATAAGACCCCTGTTTCCCGTTTAACTTTGGTAGATTGTTATCTTCCAAGAGCACCTAAGAACGAGAGTAGTATATACAATATGCCTATGTCAGAACTTACAAACAATTCATATAGCCGTTTGCAAGACAGTCTAGAGCGCCTAGAGGGTAAAGCCAAGGCCTTACAAGAAGCTGTTGAGCAATCCCATAAAGAACGCTTGACTCTTGAGACCAAGATTGAAGATGCTCAGGCACGTATCCAGCAAATCTTAGAAAAGTTGCCTAGCCAAGCAGATACCGGCCAATTAGACTTACTTTCTGTCCACCCCAAGGATATGCAATGAGCCAACACCGCATTGAACTGACGCTGGCAGGTCAAAAATTTGCGTTTTCTACAACGCCAGAACATGAAACCAGCCTCAGAGCTGCTGCTGCCCTTGTTGATGAACAACTAGAAGCAGCTTTATCTGCAGGCAACCGCAGTATTGAACGTGCTGCCATCATGACCGCTATTAAATTAGCTGGTGACCTTCAGGCAGCCAAAATGAATCTCAGCAACACAGAAAACCCTGGTGCCAGTCTTGATCAAATGATTGCCCTACAAGGCAAAGTTGATCAAATTGAAGCATCTGTTGATTCTGCGCTGAAAATACTTTCCCTACCTGGTGCGCCAAGGCCAATAGTTCCTTGAACCGATGCGCAAGCATCAGGCGTGGGCCATATAGTGTGGGCGCGAACGTCTCGTTACTCACAGAGTCAGCCTTTGGGTCATACTCTCCCTGAAAGACTTGATGTACCCGAAACATTATTGCCATGCCAACTTGAACCTACTGGGTTCAGGATGACGGCCTAGCGGCCAAGGTGGGGAATCTTTTAAAAGACCTTTAATGGGAGATCGCGATGCTCAAAAAAACAATCATCTCAACAAGTTTTATCCTTGCATCGATAGTCATTGCATCACCAGTATTTTCTGCAGATGTTAATAATGGCAAAACTCTTCATCAAGCCAAATGCTACCAATGTCATGCCCAAAAATCTGGTCTTGGTAATGGTGACATCATTTACACCAGAGCTGATCGTAAAGTACAAGACCTTGCGCGCCTCAAGTTCATGGTGAGTATGTGCAACACAGAATTACGTTTGGACCTATTCCCGGAAGACGAAGCTGATTTAGTGGCTTACCTCAATCAACAGTTTTATAAATTTAAATAAATGAGTCATCAATGACCCTTGTTCAAATCGGCGCACTGGCAGTTCTTGGAGGTTTCACAGGCTTTGCAGCTGGTTTATTAGGGATAGGCGGGGGCATGATCATGGTGCCCTTCCTGACTTTCCTGTTCACGCTGTATGGATTTCCTCTTGAAGTGGTGGTTCACATAGCGATTGCCACATCTATGGCCACCATCATCTTCACTTCCCTATCTTCTGTCAGAGCGCATCATCAGCGTGGCGCAGTGCGTTGGGACATCGTCATCCTCTTGGTACCCGGCATCCTGATTGGCGCTCTTTTAGGTGGTGGCAAATTATTTGCCCTCCTTAAAACATCTTGGCTATCTTTGATCTTTGCTTTCTTTGTCGGCTTCTCAGGCTACCAAATGTTGGCCAATAAAAAACCAAAGCCAAGTCGTACTCTGCCTGGCAAATTAGGTATGTTTGGCGCTGGCAGCTTCATTGGATTTTTATCTAGTTTGGTGGGTGCTGGCGGTGGCTTCATATCAGTCCCCTTCATGACTTGGTGCAACGTCGCCATGCACAATGCTGTTGCCACTTCTGCTGCACTGGGTTTCCCGATTGCGTTAGCCAGCGCGATTGCCTACATCATCAGTGGCTATGGCAATCCCAACCTTCCCAGTGGCTCGATTGGTTACATCTACGTCCCAGCCCTTGTGTGTATTGCGTTGGCCAGCGTCGTCACAGCTCCTCTTGGTGCTAAGGTGGCTCACCAACTCAATGTGGCACAGCTGAAAAAAGTCTTTGCTTTGGTGCTGTTTGCACTATCAGCCTACATGCTTAATAAGGGTCTGATTACTTTGGGTCTTTATTAAAAGATTTTTAGAAAATTGTTCACAAAAGCAAAAGGCCTTCTTACGAAGGCCTTTTGCTTACTTCTATCTACTGCTGCTTCCTGGTTAAAGCTCTAAAGCTTACGCATAGGTTTGGCGCAGAATATTTTTCTGTACTTTACCCATCGCGTTTCTTGGTAACTCAGAAACAATGATGATTTTCTTTGGTACCTTGAAATTAGCAATCTTACTTTTTAGATCAGCAATCATGGCTTCTGAATTTAGTTTGGCGCCTGGCTTAGCAACTACAACTGCCACCACGGCCTCACCAAAATCAGGATGAGGCACACCAATCACAGCGCTCTCATCAACCCCATTCATATCATCAATAAAACTCTCAATCTCTTTTGGGTACACGTTGTAACCACCAGAAATGATCAAGTCTTTACTTCTACCAACAATGCAGAGGTAGTTATCAGGGACTTTGCCGGCACTGGTCTCACCGCCCCAACGCCCAACATCACCTGTTTTGAACCAACCGTCTTTGGTGAATTCTTCTTTGGTTTTTTCAGGCATGCGCCAGTAACCCTTAAATACATTAGGGCCCTTGACTTCAACACTGCCGATTTGATTAACACCACAAAGCTTACCGTCATCGCTTGTGATGCGAACCTGAGTCTTAGGTAAAGGCACGCCCACTGAACCACCCACACGAGCACCTTCATATGGATTAGAAACCAACATGACCGTTTCACTCATGCCATAACGCTCAAGAATCGTGTGACCTGTTCTTTCTTTGAAAAGATTGAAGGTCTCGGTCAACAATGGTGCAGAACCAGAAACAAACAAACGGATATTTTTAACAGTATGCTTATTGAAATCTTTATCTAGCAATAGGCGCACATAAAACGTTGGCACACCCATCATCACGGTTGATCTTGGCATGTGCTTGATCAACTCTTTGGTATCCAAGCGTGGCAACCAAATCATCTTGCTGCCATTGAGTAATGCTCCATGGGAAGCAACGAACAAGCCATGCACATGGAAGATTGGTAAAGCATGCAATAAGACGTCGCCTCTTTTCCAGCCCCAGAACTTCTTCAGCACTTCGGCATTACTACCCAAGTTACCGTGGGTCAGCATCGCACCCTTGCTTCTTCCGGTTGTGCCTGAGGTATACAGAATGGCCGCTAGATCGTCGTCGTCACGTTTGACCGTTTTGAACTTATCAGATTGTGCTGTTGCACGATCTAAGAGTGTGCCAGTGCGATCATCACCCAAGGTGAAGACGTTTTTAGTGCCCGCTTTGGATGCCACTTTTGATACCCAAGAAAAGTTCTTAGGGCTGCACACCATCACCGCTGGCTCAGCATTACCAATAAAGTATTCAATCTCTGCAGCTTGATAAGCAGTATTCAATGGCAAATACACCAAACCTGCTTTTAAAGTCGCTAAATATAAAAAGAGTGCTTCTGGTGATTTTTCAACCTGAACCGCAACCCTGGAGCCTTGAGGCAAGCGTAAGCTTGCTAAAAGGTTGGCCATTTTTGATGTGGCCTTTTCTAAATCATCCCAGCTATAAAACAAACCATCATGCGTTTCAATCGCGCATGATGGTTTCTCTTTTGGAAAGCCGGATTCTAGTAATGCATATAAATTCATCTGAATCTCAACTTAAATTGTTAAATACTAATTACATCTTGGCGCCAGAAGCTTTCACAACCTGATTCCAACGCTTGATTTCAGCACTAACAAATTTTCCGAACGCATCACCGGTCAAAGTAGGAATTTCTGAACCATTGTTGAGCCAAATTGTTTTTAGCTCAGGTGTGCTCATCGCCTTAGTTACTTCAGCAGCCATCTTGTCGATGATCGGTTGTGGTGTGCCTTTTGGCGCCCACAAGGCATACCAGCTACTAACTTCATAGCCAGGCAAACCAGCCTCTGTTGCTGTTGGTAAATTTGGGAATGCAGGATTACGTTTGTTTGATGCAACTGCAAGCGCTTTGATCTTGCCGCTTCTGATGTGCTGAGCAGATGATCCCATTCCGTCAAACATGATGTCTACTTGACTAGCCATCAAATCCACCAATGCTGGACCAGCACCACGGTATGGAATGTGCGTGATAAATGTCTTGCTCATATCTTTGAACTGCTCACCAGCCAAATGGTGTGATGTGCCATTACCAGCGCTACTGAAGTTCAATTTACCAGGATTCTTTTTAGCGTAGTCAATCAAACCCTTCAAATCATTCACTGGTAATTTTGGACTAACCACAATAACCTGCGGAGGAGCAGCAACCAATGCCACTGGTACAAAGCTCTTTTCAATATCGTAGTCTAGCTTTGGATACATAGATGGTGCAATTGCATGGTGAACCGCACCCATGAAGAATGTATAACCATCTGGAGCTGCTCTAGAAGCAACCGCAGCGCCCAATGTACCGCCCGCACCAGCCTTGTAATCCAAAATGAACTGCTTGTTGGTTAGCTTATTCATCATGATTGTTAGCGGACGTGCAAATGCATCCGTACCACCACCCGCTGGGAATGGCACGATGACCGTGACTGGCTTATTAGGCCAATTAGGATCAGCCATCACAGCTGTTGAGCCCATTGACAAGCCCACTGCAGCAACCGCTGCTACTGCACCCACTACTGAGGTCAATCGACCCACTACATTCACTGATTTTTTCATTTTTGTCTCCTCGTACTCTAATTAAACTATCTAAAACTACTTGTTACTGATTACATCAAATTGAAATTTACACCAACTGCGAAACTGCTCTTGAATAAATCACCTCGCCATTCACAAACCGCTCATGGTTATCTTCAACCTTATCGAGGTCATAAAGGTAATTCACCATCAAACCTGCGGACTGCTTGATACCTTTTTTAGATAAGTCGCCAGACCAATTGATTCGATGTAATTTTGCCCCATTTCCAAGATGAAATTTGGCCACAGAATTACCACCCCTTCGTGTTGAGTAATATAGCAAGTAAATGGCGCCCAAAGCCATCAAAGCCTCTTTTTCCTTTATGGAAGAAAGATCTGGATGCCAGCCATTTTGTAAGCGGTCACTCCAAGATTTGTCCTTTAAATTAAAGACTTTAATAGCCTCTTGGTACTTCTCAAGCACGGCTGGCTTTAAATGATCTAGGGGTAAGTCCGCATGCGCGCCCAACCAATCCATCAACCCTGGAATCGGCGATAAGGTAGAAAAGGTCTTCAAGGAAGGAAACTCTTTCTTCAGACTCTCGGCCACTCGCTTGATCAAGAAGTTCCCCATCGAAACTCCGCGCAAGCCAGGCTGACAGTTACTGATTGAATAGAAAATAGCGCACTTGTATTGATTGCTTTCCAATGCTGGTGATTTCTTATCCACCAATGGCGCAATAGACCCTGCAATATCAGGCAGTAGTGCGACCTCAACAAAAATCAATGGCTCATCTGGTAACTGAGGATGAAAGAAAGAAAAACAGCGACGATCCGGTTGCAAGCGTCGACGCAAATCATCCCAACCATCGATTTCATGAACAGCTTCATGTTGAATGATTTTTTCTAGGATATGTGCTGGTGACTTCCAGTCGACTTGATGCATTTTTAAGAAGCCTGGATTAAACCAAGAATTCAATAAATGTTTCATGTCAGCATCGACGGCTTTTAATTCAGGCTTCTTTGCTAATAGCTTGAGCACTTGATGACGCATATTGATGATCATGTGCGTACCACCTGGGGCACGATTTAAGCGGCGCAGAAGCTCTTGTCTTGGAGACTCGGATACTTTCATGAGCCAAACAAAGTTATCTGCGCTTGGATCTTTGGCATACAACTCGGCAGCACTCAAAACATCAGCGGGACTTGGATTAAATTTTTCTGCTAGATGTAAAAAATATTCTGATTTTTGTTCATCATCCAAGGTTTTAAAGTTCTCAATCAAATCGCTGGCCATGCTCGCCGCGTTTGATTCTCCGCGTTCAGATAATAATTTTTTTGTGGCATTGATGGCTTTGGTCATGTGCCTGGCTCTGAGCATCTTATCCAAAATCATGCTGTTAACCTCTGCTCAGACTTCAAGTGTCTTAATGCTTCTCGTTGATTTTGGATGTGATCTTTCATCAAGATCTCGGCTTTCTTTGCATCCCTGGCTTTCAGAGCTTCAAAGACTGCCAAGTGTTCTTTGCAAGACTCTTCAATTCTTCCGCGATGATGCAAGCTGCGATGACGGGATAAGTTCAAGATTCTTCTTAAATCATGAACCATTTGAGTTAGCCACTCATTGCCAGCCAGATGTTGAATCGCTAAATGTATTTCTCTATTGGTTGCATAGTAGCGATCGATGTTTTTATCTTCGGCATATGCTTTAAGTTTTTTATGGAGCATCTCTAAAGCATCTAAATCTTGCTTGGTGGCCTTGGATGTTGCTTCAAATGCACAACGTCCTTCAAGCATGGCCATCAAGGGAAAGATTTCATCTAAATCTTTTTCATTCAATTCTGTCACGTAGCAACCACGGCGAGGTTCTACTCTTAGCAAACCCTCTGATGCCAAAATTCTGATCGCTTCTCTGAAAGGGGTTCTAGACACCCCGAGCTGCTCTGCTAGTTTTTGTTCGTCTATCCAAGTTCCTGGAGATAAAATCCCTCCAGCGATCATCGAACGCAATTGCTCGGTGACTTCAACGTAGAGGGCTGTTTTGACTACTTTTAAGGACATGCATTCAATATATTTTGTATACATTATTGAATACATTGGTAAATACCCTTGAAAAGGGAAATTACCTAGATATCTGACTTTATTTGGTTTTGCGAATGAGCAAGTAAATACCAAAAATAATCATTGGTAAAGATAACCACTGGCCCATCGATAGTCCCAAACTCAAAAGCCCTAAGAAGCTATCGGGTTCGCGGGCAAATTCAGCTAAAAATCTAAAGATGCCATAGCCCACAAGGAATAAGCCAGACACTTGACCAATTGCTCGAGGTTTACTTGCGTACCACCAAAGGATAACTCCCAAAATGATGCCTTCACCCATGAATTGATAGAGTTGAGATGGGTGTCTTGCCAGCATATCGCCCGCTTGCGGGAAAATCATGGCCCACGATACATCTGTGGGTCTTCCCCATAGCTCTCCATTGATGAAGTTGCCCAAACGTCCAAATGCAAGCCCAAATGGAATCAAAGGTGCAATCAAATCGGTTACTTCAAAGAATCTCTGCTTATTTCTTTTGGCAGCCCAAAGCATCGCAACAAGCACACCCAAGAATCCACCATGAAAAGACATGCCGCCCTCCCAAACTTTGAGGGCATCCAATGGGTGACTTAAATAATGAGCAGGCATGTAAAAAAACACATAGCCCAAACGTCCGCCCAAAATCACACCGATCACACCTGCAAATAAAAGATCTTCAATGAACTTATAGCTGAGATGCTGATAGTGAGCTTGCTTGGTGCGCAACTTACCTAAGTATAAAAATTGAGCAAACGCCAATAAATACATCAAGCCATACCAATGAACAGCTATAGGCCCAAGGCTGATGGCAATCGGATCAAACTGTGGGTGCATCAAAGCCATATTTATTTTCTTAAGGTGTCAGGTGTTGATGATTGATAGAAATCTAGATAAATACAGTCATTGACCTGTTTGATCAAAGTTATGTAGTTCATGACCTTGATCTTTATAAGCCTTATACCGTTCGCGGCCAGCTTGACGATCCGTTTCATCGGTAGAAACAATTTCAACAATCCGCGGAAATCTTGCGGCAAGCGTCTCAACCGAATTCGGTAGATTTTGTCCAACATGTATCAAGACATCACCATGAGGCAAATGATCTAATTCAGGCGCCTCGAAACTCTCAACAAACACAATCGGGGTTTCATTTGCAAGATCATCTTTGGCCCACGCATGCGGTAAAAATTCTGTGGCACTGAATGACCAAAGCTGCTGATCTAATTCTTTTAGAAAAGCAGGGGATCCCACCACCACAATATTTCTCATGGGTAAATCTTCATGCTTACTTGCCATGATCTTACGGATCAAGCGACAACTATAAAGAGGTTTGTTGTTGACCTGACTGTGGAAATCGATTCTGGCCATGACTTATTTTGTCAAAAGATAGTTCACCAACAAAGGGACGGGACGCCCTGTAGAACCCTTGGCCGCACCACTCTTCCATGCTGTGCCAGCAATGTCCAAATGAGCCCATGAATATTTCTCTGTATACCTGGCCAAGAAACAGGCTGCCGTGACACTACCGGCTGGACGCCCACCAATATTTGCCATGTCAGCAAAGTTAGACTTGAGTTGTTCTTGGTATGCGCTATCCAAAGGCATTCTCCAAACCGTGTCTTGTGATGTGCGACCAGCACTGAGCAAGCTTTCAGCCAAAGCATCATCATCTGAGAACAAACCTGAGTGAACTGCACCGAGTGCAATCACACAAGCACCTGTCAAGGTTGCGATGTCAATCACAGCTGCAGGTTTGAATCTCTCAACATAGGTCAATGCATCACACAGAATGAGGCGACCCTCTGCGTCGGTGTTTAAGATCTCAATGGTTTGGCCAGACATGCTGGTGACAATGTCGCCTGGGCGAGTGGCTTGACCTGAAGGCATGTTTTCGCAAGTTGGAATAACTCCAATCACATTCTTCTTTAACTTAAGTTCAGCGACTGCGCGCATCGTACCGATCACAGATGCAGCACCACACATGTCATACTTCATCTCATCCATGCCTTCACCAGGCTTTAATGAAATACCACCTGTATCAAAGGTGATGCCCTTACCCACCAAGACCACTGGCGCATCAGTGGCACGACCACCTTGATGGCGAATCACAATGAATTGAGGTGGGGTCACAGCGCCCTGAGTCACCGCTAAAAACGCGCCCATCTTCAAAGCTTCAATTTCTTTACGGCCCAAGACTTCAACCTTTAGACCAAGATCTTTACTCAATTTCTTGGCGCTTGTGGCAAGGTATGTTGGATTACAAATATTAGGAGGTAAGTTACCAAGATCCTTTGCTAAATCCATACCATTGGCAATCGCACGACCTTCCGCAACAGCCTCAGTCACAGCTTTGTTATTTTTTGCATGACTGGCAAGAACTAACTTCTTGAGCGTTGGAAATTTTTCAGCAGGTTTGGTTTTAAATTGAGGGTGACGCGCACCAAATTTGTACACTTGTTCACGAGCCAATTGAACCAAGAGGCGCACCTGAGTCAGACCATCTTTGGCTGAAAAATCATCGAACACCCAAACAGCATCCTTGGCCGTGGTTGCAAGCAAAGACTTTAAGCCAGCAGAAATCCACTTAGAACAATGATTATTACCCTGCTTTGACTTGATCTTTTGTTCTTCGCCGCAACAAACCAATAACAATCTATCCGCTTTAAGACCTAATTTGGCCCATGCATCTGTGGCATTGAGCAAAAGAGTGCTTCCAGATGTCGTATCCAGGTCTTTACTCTCAATCGCTCTTGCAACTGCGCCATGAGTAGCAGCATTCAACGCCGCCAAGCCACCAGATAACTTCTTGGCGTTCTTGATATTGCTGGCAGGGAAAGACCACAC
>CAMBJN010000035.1 GCA_945867755.1 Polynucleobacter meluiroseus | reverse complement strand
TGGTTATTAAACAAGGTGTTACAAGCAGCTCAAATCAGTTGGACGTTTGAAGGTTTACCTGAACAAAAGAATTACACCGCAAAAACAAGATACAGGCAGTCTGACGCACCTTGCCAATTAAAGCAGGTGACTGCAGACAGTTTTACGCTTGAGTTTGATGAGGCCCAGTGGGCTGTAACGCCCGGTCAGTCAGCGGTACTTTATGACGGTGAGCGTTGTTTGGGCGGTGGAATTATCACCAGTTAAAGCAAGCGCACTTATTGCGGTGGTGCTGTGTTTGCAAAAGAAGGGCGCAACAACAACTTTTTATAAAGTCGATTCAAATTTGGATAAGACTTTTGCCATTGAATATTTGGAAATCTAAAAATCAAATAATCTAAAGCGCAACCCACTGAAATATCAGCCAAGCTCATCTGATTACCAAAGCACCAGTCAGATTCACCCAAACCTTTAGACATGGCTTTGAGTGAGACATCCACTTTATGAAGTTGGCGGTCTATCCAGGCTTGGCTCTTTTGTTCATCAGGCCTCCATGTTGCTTCTAGTCTTGCAAGAACTGATGCATCCAAAATACCGTCTGCCAAAGCCTCCCAAGTTTTAACCGCTGCTCTCTCTTTGCCAGAGGATGGGATGAGTTTGTTCCCAGGGCTCAAAGTATCGGCGTATTCAACGATCACACGCGAATCAAACATGGCTCCACCATCATCCATGACCAAGCAAGGAACCTTTCCGAGGGGATTAGCTTGCATGATTTTGGTATCTTGGCTCCAGACATTCTCTTGAATGAGTGGAACTTCAATTTTCTTTTCGGCAAAAACAATTCTTGCTTTGCGCACGTAGGGGCTGGTGAGTGATCCAATTAATTTCATGGTGTAAGTATAGCTATTTAGATTTATCCCTTCAGAAGGACTAAAATCATGTTTTCGATGCTTTTTTAGGAATTGGCCTGTGACTACTCAACTATCTACTCTAAGTGCTTTATCCCCCTTGGATGGTCGTTATGCCTCAAAAACAGACGGTTTACGCCCATGGCTATCAGAGGCTGCTTTTATGAGGCAACGGGTTCTGGTTGAAGTTCATTGGCTAATTGCCTTATCGCAGGCCAAATTGCCGGATTTCCCAAGCTTTAGCGCGAGTGCGGAAGCTGTTTTATTGAAATTGGTTGCAGATTTCTCTGATGTCGACGCAGAAAGAATCAAAGCCATTGAAGCCGTGACTAATCACGATGTGAAAGCGGTTGAATATTGGATGAAAGAAAAAGTAGTTGGCCATGCTGAATTAGAAAAAGCCAGCGAATTCATTCACTTTGCTTGCACATCAGAAGATATCAACAACACATCTCATGGTTTGATGTTGAAGGGTGCTCGTCAAGAAGTTATCTTGCCTAAATTGCGTGAGCTTCTGTCAACGCTAACCAATTTAGCAGTAGTTAATGCTGATGTACCTATGTTGTCTCGTACGCATGGACAACCTGCCTCACCAACAACGTTGGGCAAAGAAATGGCGAACGTGGCCATGCGCTTGCAAAGAGCCATTGCAAATATTGAAAAAGTACCTTTGCTTGGCAAAATGAACGGGGCTGTGGGTAACTACAACGCGCACTTGTCTGCCTACCCAGATGTGGATTGGGAGAGTTTTTCAAAAGAAGTAGTCGAAAAGCGCCTAGGCCTAGAGTTCAACCCATACACCATTCAAATTGAGCCGCATGACTACATGGCTGAATTGTTTGATGCGATTGCCAGAGCCAATACAATTTTGTTAGACATGAACCGTGACATCTGGGGTTACATCTCTGTTGGTTATTTCAAACAAAAAACCAAGGCAGGTGAAATCGGCTCATCCACCATGCCTCACAAAGTCAATCCAATTGATTTTGAAAATTCAGAAGGTAACTTGGGCATTGCTAACGCACTTCTAAAACATTTATCAGAAAAATTACCCGTGTCACGCTGGCAGAGAGATTTAACTGATTCAACTGTTTTGCGTAATTTAGGTACGGCTCTTGGCCACAGTCTTTTGGCTTATGACAGCGCATTAAAAGGTTTGGGTAAATTAGAAACAAATCCTGCGCGTTTGGCTGAAGATTTGAATAATTGCTGGGAAGTGTTGGCTGAGCCTGTACAAACAGTGATGCGTCGTTTTGGAGTACCCAATCCTTATGAGCAGTTAAAAGAGCTGACCAGAGGCAAAGGCATTACCCCGGAAGGCTTGAGAAGCTTCATTCAGGGTTTGGCTATTCCTGATGATGCCAAGAAACTTCTTTTAGAAATGACCCCTGCCTCTTATATCGGTAAAGCAACAGAATTAGCCAAGCGTCTAAAAAAATAATGACGTCTGTAGGTAGAGTCCCAATGAGAATCAGCCATCGATTGATGATGGGGCTTTACCAATTTATCTGGTATCTGGCCTTGCCATTGGCTCTTGGTCGTCTGCTTTGGAAGGGCAGACTGCAACAGAGGTACCTAGAGCATATCAATGAGCGCCTAGGCATGTCTTGGCCTATCAGCGCAGCAACACCACGCATTTGGGTACACGCTGTCTCAGTCGGTGAAACAAGGGCGGCTGCGCCATTAATTGACACCTTGATTCAAGGCGGTGAAAAGATATTGTTGACCCACATGACGCCCACCGGAAGAGATGCGGCGCGCCAGTTATTTGCAGAACACATAGCTTCGGGCCAATTGGTGCAGAGCTATCTTCCCTATGACATTCATTGGGCTGTTAACTCGTTTTACCGATACTTTTCAATCAAGATTGGTTTGATCATGGAGACCGAGGTTTGGCCAAGGTTAATTTTGTCTGCTCGTCAAAAGTCTTTGCCAGTCATCCTCATCAATGCCAGATTGTCGGAACGAAGTGCTCGTCGAGCCAGTCAGCTTTCAAATTTTGCTCAATTGATTTATCAGTCCTTCACTAAAATTTTGGCTCAAACAAATTTAGATGCCAAGCGCTATAACTCCTTAGGTTTAAGTAATGTGTTGGTGACTGGTAATTTGAAATTCGATTTCATGCCCAATTCTGAGCAGGTTGAGCATGCTTTGGCGCTCAAGAAAAAACTGACTCATCAAGTTCAAATTGTCTGTGCTGCAAGCACTAGAGATGGCGAGGAATCGTTAATCATTGAAGCTTGGCAAAAACTTCTTAAGATCAAAGAAAATCCAAATGATTTTTGCTTATTCATTGTGCCAAGACATCCACAACGATTTGATGATGTTTTTACTCAATTGCAGTCAAACTTTCCAAAAGTTTTACGTCGATCGAATCTCAGTGATCAAGAATTCGTTGAGATCATTAATCACGGCGGAGTGATGCTTGGCGATTCAATGGGTGAGATGAGTTTTTATTACGCCTTATCTGACATTGTGATCATGGGTGGAAGTTTGTTGCCTTTAGGTGGTCAAAATTTCATTGAAGCATGTGCATTGGGTCGACCAATTATTTTAGGCGAGCATACCTTTAATTTTCAACAGGCCAGTGCTGATGTGGTTGATTCTAGGGCGGCCATCCGAATCACCGATGTTTCTGATTTGGTGAAAGCCATGGATTTACTTTTGTCTAGCCATCAGGCCAAAGAAGAGATGAGCACCAATGCCCTAGATTTTGCTAATCAACACACTGGCGCCACTAAAAAAATCGTAGCTGTTATTCAACAAACCCTTCAAGCTTGATTCAATTCCATTCCTGTTAGCAAGAGCTTATCGTTGGATTAATTTAGGGCTGACAAGAATCACCCGTTCTGGAACCCCTGCAATATCGAGATCAAACCCCTAATGTTTATAAGGATTAATGGTTAATCATATTGTTTCTATAGAATGCCCCTACAAACACTGGGGAGTAGCCAGCTCATAGTCATGAGTCTTATGTATCGTCAATACGGCATTTAACTGCCCGGTACATGAGGGGAATGGGTCCTTGGCAAGACCAAATACTATAAAAAAGGAAATTCTATGGATTTCATATCCATTGATGCTATTTGGGCTATTGTGGCCATCATTCTCATCGATCTAGTACTTGCAGGAGACAACGCCTTGGTGATTGGTATGGCAGCCAATAGATTACCGCCACATCTGCGTAAAAAAGCAATTTTTTGGGGCACCTTTGGTGCAATCGCTGTTCGTTTTGTTTCAGTCGCCATCATCACATATTTGATGTTGATACCAGGCTTGCGTTTGGTAGGCGGTATCGCGCTCGTTTGGATTGGTTGGAAACTGGCTTTCCAGGATAATAACCACGATATTAAAGCAGCCGATACCTTTAGGGCAGCGATTACAACCATCGTGATTGCTGATGCCGTGATGGGTGTTGATAACGCCTTGGGTATTGCCGCAGCAGCGAATGGTAATTGGACTTTCATCATCATGGGTTTACTGATCAGTATCCCAGTGGTTATTTTTGGCTCAAGCATGGTTACTAAGTTATTAGATCGTTGGCCTAATGCTGTTTTTGTAGGTGGCTTTGTTCTATTTGCTGTAGCTATTCAAATGCTTTTGAAAGAAATCCTGTTCATTGATGCTTTGGCAGACGTGAACCCATGGATTCTCAAGCTATCCCCATGGATCTTTGCTATTGCAGTGACAGCGCTTCAATTCAAGCTTTCCAAGAAAGCCAGCAAAGCTAAAGCGGTAACCATCTAAATAAAGATTACAAGCTAACGGTTACTGAGGAAGACAATAAAAAAGCGGGCTATGCCCGCTTTTTTATTTGAAAGAAACATTAATCAATACATGAATGAATATCAGTATTTAAACTTGAGCGCCAAAGTTAGGGTCATCTGATTTCGCCGCAGTTGCACCGGCTTTAACTTCAGCTGATACCAGGTCTTCGCGCTTGATGCCAAACCACATGGCCAATGCGGCAGCAACGAAAACAGAAGAGTAAATACCGAATAAGATGCCGATGGTTAATGCTAAAGAGAAGTAATAAAGCGTTGGACCACCGAAAAGCAACATTGCTAAAACCATCATCTGCGTACTGCCATGGGTGATGATCGTTCTACTGGTGGTGCTGGTGATGGCGTTATCAATCACTGCAGATACTTCCATTTTTCTGTACTTGCGGAAGTTCTCTCTGATACGGTCAAAAATAACTACGGACTCATTCACTGAGTATCCAAGAACGGCCAAAACAGCAGCCAATACTGATAGAGAGAATTCCCACTGGAACAGGGCAAAGAATCCCAAAATGATCACAACGTCATGCAGGTTGGCCAAAATGCCTGCGACAGCAAACTTCCATTCGAAGCGAATGGATAGATAAATCACGATACCTAAAATAACAAATAGAAGAGCCAACAAACCATCAGTAGCTAATTCCTTACCAACCTGAGGCCCTACGAATTCAACACGTTTTAAAGTAACGTCAGCGCTTGATGCTTTGAGTGTATTGAGCACTTGATTACTTTGTTGTGAAGAAGAAATAGCTTTACCTTCAGCATTTCTTTGAAGTGGCAAGCGAATCAAAACATCTTTTGAGCTACCAAAGTTTTGAACTTGGATATCTTGGTAGCCTAGTTTAGTTAAATCTGCTCTGATGGTATTTAAAGGAGCAGTTTGCTGATAACTAATTTCCATGACTGTGCCACCTGTGAATTCAACAGATAGATGCAAGCCCTTGGTGACCAAGAAGAAGACAGCAGCTAAAAAAGTGATCGCAGAAATCGCATTAAGCACCAAAGCATGGCGCATAAAGGGAATGTCACGGCGAATACGAAAAAATTCCATGTTGATAATTCCTTTTATTCAGTAGGGCGCCAAACTTCGCCAATAGATAACTTGTCTAATTTCTTTTTGCGGCCATACCAAAGATTAGCAAGGCCTCTGGCAAAAAATACCGCAGAGAACATCGACGTTAAGATGCCTAAGCTGTGAACAACAGCGAAGCCTCTGACGGGGCCGGAACCAAATGCCAGTAAAGCAATACCTGCGATCAAAGTAGTGATGTTCGAGTCAAGAATGGTGCCCCAAGCTTTTTCAAAGCCCGTTGCAATGGCGGCTTGTGGCGTGGCTCCCGCGCGCAATTCTTCACGAATACGCTCATTGATCAAAACGTTGGAGTCAATCGCCATACCAAGCGCCAAAGCCATTGCGGCAATACCTGGAAGAGTCAAGGTGGCCTGAAGCATTGAAAGTAAAGCCACCAATAAGAATAAGTTGACCGACAAAGCAATGACTGAGAACACACCAAATAGCAGGTAATAGGCAGTCATGAAGATTGCAATTGCAACAAATCCATAAATCACTGAATTGAATCCCATCGAGATGTTCTCAGCGCCCAAGCTAGGACCAATGGTTCTTTCTTCAATGATTTCCATTGGGGCAGCCAATGAGCCTGCGCGAAGCAACAGGGCTAGATCATTAGCGCTGTCAGTGCTTGGTTGACCAGTGATTTGGAACTTTGCGCCAAATTCACTTTGAATAGTCGCAACCGTTAATACTTCACCACGGCCTTTTTCAAAAAGAATCATGCCCATGGGTTTACCAACGTTCTCGCGGGTGATTTCTTGCATCACTCGTCCGCCAGCAGAATCAAGGCTGATGTTGACGGCTGGACGCTGATTTGAATCAAAACCTGCTGATGCGCTGGTGATGCGATCGCCACTAAAAATCACTGACTTTTTAAACACAACTTGACGACCATCACCCATCTTGAAAACATCAGAACCGGGAGGAGGTAGTTCACCGGAAAGTAAATATGTCTTAACTGGGTCTGCTAAGCGAGACTCAAGCGTGGCTGTTCGTCCGATGATGTCTTTTGCTCTAGCTGTATCTTGAACACCAGGTAATTGCACAATGATTCTGTCTTGACCTTGTTGTTGAATAACAGGTTCAGCAACACCTAATTCATTCACGCGATTGTGCAGTGTAGTGATATTTTGTTTGACAGCATTTTCTTGAACTTCTTTGATCGCAGAATCTTTGAACTTACCGACCAATTTAAAGCCATCAGCTGCCTTCTCAACATTGAAGTCAAGACTTTGTAAATTGTTGTTTAGTAAAGTTCTGGCACTTGTGGCATCTTCTTGATTGGGGAATCTAACAATAATCAAATCTCCCTGACGCTCGATGCCAGAATGACGCAAACCTTTTTCTCGAAGCTGTGAGCGAGTATCCGTGCTTAAGCTCTCTAACTTCTTTTGTAGTGCGCCTCTCATATCGACTTGCAAAAGGAAGTGAACTCCACCCCTTAAATCAAGCCCTAGGTACATCGGCATTGCACCTATAGAGGTCAACCAAGCGGGCGTATTAGAAATTAGATTAAGAGCAATGACATAACTTTGATCGTTATTGTCTGGATTCAAGGATTTTTGTAAGACATCCTTGGCCTTTAGTTGAGTATCAGTGGTGTCTAGGCGAATCTTGATCGTACCGTTTGCACCAATACGTTCAAATTGCATGCCTTTAGGCTCAACTTGAGCACTTTTTAATATTTCAGCAATACGCTCTTGCATATTACTATCAATTTTTACCGTAACTTTACCCGCTGAGATTTGTACTGCCGGGGCCTCTCCAAAAAAATTAGGAAGAGTGTATAGAGCTCCAATAACAAGCGCTACAACGATGACTAGATATTTCCACAGCGGGTAACGGTTCATGCTAAATCTTTCTTAGATTTCTTTGATAGTGCCTTTTGGTAAAACAGCCGTGATTGCATTTTTTTGCATTTTCACTTCTGTTCCAGGTAGCAACTCAACTGTGACGTACGGATCTTTTAGGGTGGTTACTTTGCCCATTAGACCGCCAACAGTCACAACCTCATCACCAACCGCCAATGCTTCAAGCATATTTCTAAGTTCTTTTTGACGCTTCATTTGTGGGCGAATCATCACAAAATACAAAACGACAAACATCAATATCAAGGGTATAAAACCCATTAACCCACCAGATTCTGCTCCGGCTGTCTGTGCATATGCGTTACTGATTAACATCTTATTTCCTCCAAGTAGAAAGTCTGATTTTACCCTGTAGTCTCAAGGACACCTAAAGCTCTGTTTTTATGAAATTCCTTAATAAACTCAGGGAATAGATCTTCGTCTAGAGATTGCCTAATTTCACTCATCAGATTGATGTAATAGTGAATGTTATGAATCGTGTTGAGTTGCGCTCCAAGGATCTCATTGGTTTTTTGCAAATGGTGCAAATACGCTCTTGAAAAGTTACGGCAGGTGTAGCATCCACAGCTGCCATCCAAAGGACGGGTGTCGTCTTTGAAGGCCGCATTTCTGAGTTTTAAGTCACCAAATCGAGTGAATAACCAGCCATTTCTTGCATTTCTGGTCGGCATCACACAATCGAACATATCGATGCCTTGGCTCACACCAAGAACCAAATCTTCAGGAGTTCCAACTCCCATCAAATAATGCGGTTTGTTTTCAGGTAATTTCGGACCAATGTGACTCAAAATTCTCTCAAATTCTGGTTTTGGCTCTCCTACTGATAGGCCGCCAATGGCAATACCGTCAAAATCTTGACCTGCCACCCCATCCAAAGAGACATCTCTGAGGTATTCAAACATGCCACCTTGTACGATGCCAAACAGGGCGTTACCAGTATTGAGCTCCCTGAATCTGCTGATAGATCGCTCACCCCATCGGAGCGAGAGCTCTAAAGAGTTCTTCGCGGTTTTTTCATCGGTGGTGATGCCATTTGTTTCGTAGGGTGTGCATTCATCAAATTGCATGGCAATGTCGCTGTTCAGAACCCCTTGGATATCCATTGATATCTCAGGAGACATGAATAACTTATCTCCGTTAACCGGCGATGCAAAAGCAACCCCTTCTTCGGTGATTTTTCTTAAAGCACCTAAGCTAAATACTTGAAAGCCACCAGAGTCAGTCAGAATCGGTTTTCTCCAACCCATGAAATCATGAAGACCATCATGCTTGCCAATCACATCAAGGCCCGGTCTGAGCCACAAATGAAAAGTATTGCCAAGCACGATTTGCGCAGCCGCTTCCTCAAGGTCTCTGGGAGTCATCCCTTTGACGGTTCCGTAAGTTCCTACCGGCATAAAAATAGGAGTTTGAACTTTACCGTGTATGAGGGTTAGCTCACCTCGGCGAGCATGAGTGCGAGGATCTTTTTTGAGAAGTTTGAAGTTGAATGAGTTCATTGACGTGTGAGTAACATGGCATCGCCGTAGCTGAAGAAGCGATATTGTTGTTGAATAGCATGATCATAAGCTTTTCTGATCGGCTCTACCCCAGCGAAAGCGCTGACCAACATGAGTAAGGTTGAGCAGGGCAAGTGAAAGTTGGTGATCAGTTGATCAATTACTTTGAACTCATACCCAGGGGTGATGAATAATTTGGTTTCTCCCTCTTGGATATTAAATGCAGCTGAGGATTCTAAGGCTCTAAGACTGGTGGTACCTACGGCAACCACTTTACCACCCAAGCACTTGGTTTTTTTGATGAGCTCTTGAGTTTCCGCAGGAATCGAAAACCATTCGCTGTGCATTTTGTGTTCAGATAAATCTTCTGTTCTCACGGGTGTGAATGTGCCAGCTCCTACATGAAGAGTCAGGGTGGTGTATTTGATTCCTTTAGCCATGATTGTGTCTAAAGTTTCTTGATCGAAATGCAGACCTGCTGTTGGAGCAGCCACAGCCCCAGGATTTTTAGCCACCACCGTTTGGTAGCGTTCTAAATCATTAGCATTGGCTTCATGGGTGATATAGGGGGGTAGTGGCAGTTGCCCATGTTTTTCTAGTAAAGATAAACATGGTGATGAGAATTTAATTTCATAGAAGCGATTATCTGAATTATCTGGGCGACCAATGATTTCTATTTCAAAAGGCTCTTCATCGCTACCCAAAATGATTTTGTTTCCGGGTTTTGGTGATTTTGATGCTCTGATTTGCGCAACTGCTGTGGTTTCACCAGTGATTCTTTCTAGGAAAACTTCAACGGCACCGCCAGATTCCTTTTTGCCAAACAAACGGGCTGGAATAACTTTTGTATCATTGAATACCAGTAAGTCATTGGGATTTAATAAATCAATCAAATCAGTGAATTTTTGATCTTTGATGACAAGCTTCGCGGCATGATTTTCCAGAACGAGTAATCTGCTAGCCGTTCTATTCGGTAGTGGATGTTGGGCAATTAACTCGGGCGGCAGGTTGTAATTAAAGTCTGAAAGACGCATCGCTGTACCATGGGAACATAAAGATTTTATCAATGACCAAAAAAGCCAGTTCACCCTCATTAGAAAAGCTAGGATTGCATTCCAGCTTGGACTGTGTTTTGCATCTACCCATTCGTTATGAGGACGAAACCAAATTATCAACCATTGGGCAGGCTGTTGGTACTTTTGGTGGATTGACCTTTCAGGTGCAAGGGGTTGTGATCAAGCAGGAGGTTTTGTTTCGTCCCAGAAGACAATTATTGGTGGTCATCAGAGATGAGCGCGGAGATGAATTATTCCTGAGGTGGTTGAACTTTTATCCTAGTCAACAAAAGCAAATGGCAGTCGGGGTTAATCTCCGAGTCCGCGGTGAAATCAGGGATGGTTTTTATGGCCCTGAGATGGTTCACCCGGGCGTTAAAGCAGTGAGCCCTGACGCCCCTTTGCCAAGCACCTTAACGCCAGTTTATTCAACTGTGGCTGGTGTTGGTCAACACTTGATTCGTCAGGCTATTAGTAAGGCATTTAAAGATGATGAATTGCAGTCAAATTTAAAAGATCTTTTACCTAAAGAGGTGATGGTCAGCACTTTTGTAGGTTTGAATATTCCAAGTTTATGGGACGCTTTAAACACCTTGCACCAGCCAGGCAAGTCTGATGACTTAGCGGCCATTCAGGATCGTCATCATCCAGCTTGGAGGCGGGTTCAGATAGAAGAGTTGTTGGCTCAACAATTATCCCTTTTACAAGCCCGTGAAAAACGCTTGGCTCGTCAAGCAGTGCGCATGAGTCAGGAAGCCATTGAAGGTGGAGTGCTGAAGAATTTCTTAAAGCAGTTGCCTTTTCAGTTAACCAATGCTCAACAACAATCATGGCTTGAGATTCTGAAAGATTTGAGCCAGTCATACCCTATGAATAGGCTTTTACAGGGAGATGTTGGCAGCGGTAAAACAGTGGTGGCAACTTTGGCCGCATTGCATTGCATTGAT